>JAFYSC010000131.1 GCA_017546635.1 Bacteroidaceae bacterium
GAATTTTGCATCGTTCCTTGCGCGTTTAATCATATTCTTTTTTGTGCAGAACAAACTGCCATGCCTTTCACTGTACCACATCTCAAGATTTATATTGTATACTATCTTTCCATCTTTTAGCAGATGAATAGCCTCTAAACCGTATTTCGTATTATGTTTTTTGGCATATTCTTTAAGTTCCTTAGGACGTTTGTCTTCCCACATATATCCATTATGTAGATATATTAGCGTGTCCCACTCGAATGGAGCAATCTCGGCAAAGTCTACAACAAATTTCGTGGTGTCTTTCCCCTCTTTCTTCCACTTGTCGTAACAATCTCTCACAGCATCGTCAAGCCTGTACTTTGGTGCAAGAAACAAACTGAACATTCGTTTTTCTTTTATGGGTATCTTGTTCCTAAAAATAGCCCAACCGTCGCAACCAGTAAGCCCGTCGTTGAATTCTATGTTTTCACAAGAACAGACAAGTATTGCAAATATTAGAAAGAAAGGTAATTTGTATCTCATAATATATTATTTTAGGTTCAAGTATTCTCTGTATAAAGCATAGAAGAATTTCTCGGGCAGCCTCACGTTCTCTACATACCATCGGCCATCGCCTCCTCTTTTATATGTATAGAGTCCGTTTCTATAAAATTCTTCCAGCACTTTTAACGCAATTTCTTTTTTACTTCTATTTTTATATTTTACGCCTATCATCCTGCCTATTTTATTGTTCAGCAGGTCGGTTGCCATATCGGCATCACTTTCATTGTCATAGACTCGTTTATGTACATCGAAATAAGGACGTGTCTCGTGTGCATCGCCTGCATCGCGTGCTACTTGTGCACCGTATTTAGAAGTGATTGCTGCTTGCCAAATTGTATGTCTTATAGCATTTTCTCCTTGGTCGATTTTGTAAAAATCTTTATAAGCTTCATCTTTGTCAGTGAATAAATCGTTGTATTTATTTGCAAACATTTGAGCATCTGAAGATATATTGCTATAAGGCCGTTTATAGCTATTAGGCAATAAATCTAACGCAGCCTTAGCGTGTGTGGGACTTTTAAATGCAAAAGCAGCCTCACGCAATTCTTTGAAATCCATTACAGACTCGTATGCTCGTTTAATAGGTCGTGTAAGGCGATAATGCTCTATAATATCTAACGCACCTCTGAACATATTATTGCGTTTGTCGTGCCTGTTTTCCCATTCGGCAATATTGTTAATATCAATATTATCATTCTTGGAATAAGGGGGCTTTATGGGAGTGCCTGCATAATGCGGCCGAAAATATGGGTCAATGGAGTTGTATCCATTAACATTCCGGTTGGGATAATTGTTTTCTTCCTGATTGTCCGATGCTCGATTTTGCTTGGGCTTTTCAATTTCAGTTGAATATGTTCCTGAATTGTTCAATGACAAGCTATCCACAGTGTTGTCAGGTGTGGCATTACCCATAGCAAGCTGTTTGTATACTCCCTCTGATAAATTATTAAATAATGTGTTTTTCATAGTAAATGGATTAATTGTTTACGACACAAAGATAGTGGCATAAACTCAGGAGGGAGTTGTAAAATTGACAATTTCAGTTTTTGCCTAGTGGTGCTATAATCAGTTTGTATATTACAACAGAGTCCACAGATTTTTCGATCTGTGGACTCTGTTGTAATATTAAATAACTCTTATTTTATAATCGTCTTCTTTCCGTTTATTATGTAAATACCTCGTGTAGGATTCTCCACGCGTCGACCGACAAGGTCGTATATTATTTCCTCCTGCGCAGTTGCCTCAATGTCGCCGATGCCAGTCTCGGCAACAACCTTAAGGAGTGTCCAGCGCGACTGGTTCTTGCCTGTTGCGTAGCCCACAATTGTCCTGTCCGAACTTTGGTAGCCTATTCCCAAGTTCGCATTGTCCTTTACTGCAAAGCTGAATGCTCCGCTTGCAAGGCGCTCCTTAGTAAGCACGGCAGCATTGCTTCTGTCGGGCGATGTGGTAATCTGTGTGCCCTCGGTTATTACAGTTATGTAGTTGCCGTTGCCGCTCTCTATTATGTATCCGCCGTCCACAGCAGTGAAGCGCCACTGCTTGCCGGGGTCGCTGTCGGGTGTCTCGCCCACCTTTGTACCGACAAGCTTTCCGTTCTTCTCGGTAAGGCCGTTGGTCTTGGAGAATACGCTGTACAATGTATAGTAGCTCTCGGTGTCAATGTCAATATAGGCATCCTCTTTGGCAAGGAGCTTGTCGGTCTCCTCGTCCATCATTATGCTCCACTCGCCATAGGTGTGGATACTCTGGTCCTTGTTGGCTATCGCAAGTGCTGCCGCATCGTACATTTCCTGCAGTGCGGCTGTAGCCTCGGCAGTGTAATAGCCAGCATAGCGGTCGTCGTCGCTGCTCATATCAAGATATGTCTTTGCGCGGCTCATCGATGCCTGCAGGGCTGTCAGCTGCTGCTCCTCATTACCGTAGGCATATGTAGGTATCACATAGTTTGTTCCGTCGGCCTGAGCTGCAACTATTGTCACATTGCTTGCTGTATAGCCTGTGGGAAGTGTGAACTTGTACTTGTTCGACCAAGCCACCATCTTGCCATCCTTATCGTATGCCTTGAATCCTACTGCACCTCTTGCTCCCTCGTTGGCTACAACCGTGACGTTGCGCGATGTTATGTTGAACACATAACCCTCGGCCTTTACGCTGTGGTCGATATAATCCTCCCACTGTCCCACGTCGCCGGCTGTGCCAACAGGTACGTCGCTGTTCCAGTCGAGGCGGTAGCCGTCAATGCCGTCACCGCGCTTCGAGGGTTTCACGCGGTCGTCGAGGAACATCAGGTGTCCGCACTTCTTCTCGTATTTCTGCATACGTGCCCTGCTTGCATCGGCATCCTCCTGTGTCAGGAATACGTAATAGTCGCCGTAGTCGCCCACGTGTGCGTTGTTCATAGGCTCAAAGAATCCCCACGCGTCGAAGAACTCGCTCATATCCATCTGTGCTATCTCGCAGCACGCCTCGGCAAAGCGCAGCTGGTTGAATTTAGCGTTCACACTGCTTGTACCGCTCAGCTGCGTCTCTCTCAGATACTCGAAGAGGCGGGGGTAGAATGTGGTGTCGTGTCCAGCCTCGTGGAAGTACATATAGAGCTGGTAATACATACGTGTCTTGCTGAATACCTCGCTGCGCAAGGGGAAAGGCACTTTGTTTGTCCAGTCGGTGATACACTGCTCCACTTTCATTCCGCGTGTAGTGGTCTTGCCCATCTTCTGTACAACCATATTGGCAAAGAGGTTGTTGCTCACCTCGGTACACGATACAATATTTATCGCTCCCTGGTTCATATGGCCAATCTCGTGTGCGGGACCCCATACGTATCCTGGGTTGTTCCTAACCTTTTCCCAGGGGAGAATGTCGGGCAGGGTGCTGTATTCGTAGTATGTGTAGTATGCTGTGGCGAACATATAGCTGCCCTCGCCGTCGCAGCATAGCATAAGGTTGTTCCAACGGTCGCGATAGGGCATTGCTCCCATCAGTTCGAGCTGCCAGCGTACTATTGTATCCCAGCCGCTTATTGATTCGTAGATATTGTCGGGGCAGACGGGTACCACCTTGTCGCGGTGCATATGGAAGAGTGTGTAGTCGCCTTTCACGTTCACAATCTCGTTCTTCATTATTGTGCCGAGCATCTTTACCCAATCCTCGTTTGTGTGGCGGCTCTTGTCGAAGTATCCGTTGAGAGTACCGCCCTGTATATGTATGCCTATTTTTGAAAAATCGTCTATCTTCTTGCTCGACTCATCGCGTGATGTCTCTACCTGATAGGTGACAAAGAGAGTACAGTCGTGCGATGCTGTCACCACGTTCAATCCCTGGTATAGGTAAGTGGTTGTGCTGCTCATTGCACTGCTACCCTTCACCTCGTTGAGTGTGAGCACAGCGGGCAGATACACCTGCTCTTCGACAAAGATAAGCAGTGCGTCGCCCTGCTTACAGGTGATACCTGTGGGCGAGTTCAGCTCACTGTAGGCATTCGTCCTCAGATATCCGGCCCAGTCCAGCGACTTGCTGTAGGGAGTATATTGTGCCACGCGGAACTCCTTCTCATACTCGGCCCAATCGTTGTTCTTTATCTTGAGGGCAATGTTCACCAACTGTACAGGGAATCCCGCAAGGGCCTCTTTCATCTGCTCGTCGGTCATTGCGGCGTATGCGTCGAGCAGCTCCGAGCATATCTTGTCCTTGAATATCTTGCTGAACTGCTTGTACAGCGCCTGTTTGTTCTGCTGCAAGTCGATAAGTCCCGAGTACTCGCTACGTGCAGCGTCAACCTCCTCTTTGGAGATTTCCACCTCCTCGAAGCTCCACTCCGAAGCAGTTACGCTGCTCTCGGTGGTTGCCTTGTAGTAGGGAACAACATTGGCTGTTGACGAGCAGCTCATATACATCTCTTTCTTTACTGCCGAGCCAATGTTGTAATAGTTTGTGAACTTCTCGTTGTTGGTGACATTAAAGAAGAATTCACCCTCACGCAATGTGTAGAAATTAATCTCGGCCGACTCCTGTGCCTGCAGGTACCATCCTGTGTGCACGTTGCGGAACGAGAATTTTCCATCCTGCTCGTTCACCTCCCATAGCTGGTTGTATTTTGTGGTGTTCTTCTTGTCACATACAATCTTGTGCGAGTTTATGTCCTCCTGTGCGTATGTGCTGTACTTGGCATTCTTTATGCGATAGACCTTTCCCGATTCTATCTGTGCCGATACCATTGTAAATAACATTGCCGACAGTGTCAGCAGAAAAAGACGAAATTTCATAGTTTGTTTTGTTATTTTATTACAATCTACGAAGTTAAGTATTTTTTATATAAACCTTCCACTGTTTTTAGTTAAATTTTAGCAAGACAGCGCAGACGGTTGAAAAACTAATTTTTATTGGTGTCCGATAAAACTTGCAACGGAAAAAAACAATATATACAATTATTGGTGTCCGATAAAAGTTTCCAGACAATCTGAA
>JAFYSC010000132.1 GCA_017546635.1 Bacteroidaceae bacterium
CGAATTCCACACCTTATATAACAGCAAATGGAACAGCCCATAATCATATAGCTGCCGGCCCAACAATATTGGGCCGGCAGCTATATGATTTCCGATATTTATACCCGAAGAGACTTACTTGACAGCCTTGAAGCTCATATCAAGTCCCATAACCGAGTGTGTAAGAGCTCCAACAGAGATAAAGTCAACGCCACACAGGGCATAGTCGCGCAATGTGTCGAATGTAATACCGCCAGACGACTCTGTCTCATAACGTCCGGCAACCATCTCAACAGCCTTGCGTGTAACCTCGGGGCTGAAATTGTCGAACATGATACGGTGCACACCACCAAGGTCGAGTACCAGCTGCAACTCGTCGAGACTACGAACCTCAATCTCAATCTTCAGGTCCTTGCCATTCTCCTTGCAATACTCCTGAGCACGAACGATAGCCTTCTGTATTCCGCCTGCAAAGTCAACGTGATTATCCTTGAGAAGTATCATATCGAAAAGACCGATACGGTGGTTGGTACCGCCACCAATGCGTACAGCCTCCTTTTCCATAATTCGCATACCCGGAGTTGTCTTGCGGGTATCGAGCACGCGTGTGTTTGTACCCTCGAGTTGACGCACATATCTGCGGGTCATTGTCGCAATACCGCTCATACGCTGCATAACATTGAGCATAAGGCGCTCTGTCTGCAAAAGCGAACGCACGCTACCCGTAACATACATTGCTATATCGCCTTTCTTGACCTCAGCACCATCCTCGATAAGCACCTCAACCTGCAACGAAGGGTCGAAACGGCGGAAAATGCGCTTTGCCATATCTACTCCGGCAAGCACTCCATCCTCTTTTATAAGAAGCATATTCTTACCCATTGCATCGGCGGGTATTGAAGAAAGCGTCGTGTGGTCACCATCGCCAATATCCTCGGCAAACGAAAGGTCAATCAATCTTTCAATAAGTTCGTCCTTTATGTCCATAGTAGTAAATGTTTAATTTCAGTGCGAAGATATATAAATCGGTCAATCTAAACAAACACTACCGACAATTTTTCTTATCTTCGCGACGGCATTATACTAAAAGTGATAAAATGAAGATTGTTTTGCTTGTGGTGGGACGCACCGTCGACAATAATATAATATCAGGAATAGGCGATTATGTGAAACGCCTGCAACATTTCGCACAGTTCGAGACCGAGATAATACCAGAGCTTAAGAACGCACGCAAACTGAGTGAGGCACAGCAAAAGGAGCAGGAAGGCGAGCTTATACTAAAGTCATTTGCTCCGGGCGACCACATCGTACTGCTCGACGAGGGTGGAAAGGAGTTCCGCTCCACCGAGTTTGCAGCCTGGATCGAGCATAAGCAGAACATCTCTACCAAGCGCCTGGTATTTGTAGTTGGCGGACCTTACGGATTCTCGCAACGCGTCTACAATGCAGCCAACGAAAAGCTTTCACTCTCGCGTATGACCTTCTCGCATCAGATGATACGCCTGCTTTTCGTCGAACAGCTCTACCGCGCCTACACTATAATAAACCATCTTCCCTACCACCACGAATAGGCACTTTGCCACACAGCGAAGCAACAGCGTTTACTCCTCCCCAGGCAGAGGAACATACTGGAAGCAGCCCGCATCGGCAAGAGAGTCGGGACGGAGCACACCGTCGAGGTCGTATTTCAGCTGCGACGAGTACGCACCCGCCGCAATGCCCCGAGCCGCAGTGCTGTCGGAGAGGTGAAAATCGTATTTGAAGATACTGTTATCTATCAGTCGGAAATGTTCCTTTGCAAATGGCGCAACATCCTTTTTATCATATACGACATTCACAAAACCGTCATCCTCCTCCTCTATGGTGTTTATCAGTGACGATACAAACCTGTAGTTCACAGCATCGGGCACTGTATCACCAAAAGCAGAAAGATAGCCCATAATCTCATCGTTCCTTGAGCCTTCTACAATACAATTGGCAAAGAGAGCCCCACGCAGGGGCGCAGGCGCGCCGTCAATGGAATTGTGCAGGGCAAGCGCCACGTCTCGCTGTTTCCACACATAGAAGTTTGCAATAGTGCAATGAACGAAACGCACGTTACCGCCCACCACCTTCACACAATTTCCGCGAGCATTGGCAATGAGGCTGTTCTTCACATCGATGTGCGACATTGTAGTCTCCAACGCATTCCCGTCAAAATTCTCCAAGCGCGACGATTCAATTGCCAAGCGTTGCAGAGTTGTATCTCCTGCGACCACCTTCACACCATATTTTGCACTATGGATATCACAGTGCACAAAAGCGTTGCCGTTGCTTGCCGAATCGATGAGCACGCCGCCCCACTGGCCTGGAATACGGTCATATGGGAGATAATCGAACATATTGTCGGTGCGGTCGCCACGCATCACCACAGGCTGTTCGCACGTACCCTGGGCAAGCAGTCGCCCACGCACCATAAGCTCAACATCCTTATGGAAATAGAGAACTGCACCCGCATCTATCGTGAGCGTAGCACCACTGCCCACGACAAGGGAGTCGTACACCAGGTAATGCCCTTTCGCAATTCGGCCGTCCTGTTCAAACATACGCCCGCGCATTATCTCGACGTCGCGCCCGTATGCCATCATAGATATATGCTGCTCCACTCCACTCTCCAGCATAAAGAGCAACGAATCGGTAACCAGCAGCGGTACATCGGCACTGTTCCTGTCGAGCGTTGCCTCGACAAATACATACATACTGTCGTTCTTACGTATCTCCACATCGCGCACAACACCGGCATACTCCCCGTCGACATTTATACGGAAGCCCGATGCCCCACCGCTCTTTGTCGTCACGCTACTTAGACGCAACGACGAGCTGTTGCGGTTATACACCTTTACCACAGCCGTTGGTGAGCCGACTGATGTAAAAAGCGTGTCGAACATCAGCGTGTCGCACGAAAACTCGAGCCTCAACGACGGTGAGACAGAAAAGTCGGCATCCTCGCTGCAAGCAACGAGGAACACCGACATTAAAATAGCATATAATATTTTCTTCATTATTATGTTCTGTTATATCTTACAATATAACGAAGAAAATTACAATTTATTATTTTGCAGGAACATTCTCGAGCAAAGCCACAAGATGCTGCCAGAAACGCGCGGTCGAAGAGATGCTCAAGCGCTCGTCGGGAGAGTGCACGCCACGCATTGTGGGACCGAAGGAAATCATATCCAGGTGAGGAGCCTTCTCAAGGAAAAGACCGCATTCGAGACCCGCGTGGATAGCCTTTATCTTGGCTTCGCCACCAAAGAGCGCGGTATACTGCTCGCACGCCACCTTCATTATCTGCGAGTTCATATTGGGCTTCCAACCGGGATAGTGACCCTTGGTGACAACCTTTGCACCACCAAGCTCAAAAGCCGAGCGCACCGACTGCGACACATTGTCGCGTGCCGACTCGATGGAACTTCGCTGGCTTGTGGTTATACTTATCGTATTCTCGTTCATACGCACCGACGCGAGGTTGCTCGATGTCTCTACAAGACCGGGAACATCCTGACTCATTGCAAAAACACCGTTGAACACCGCGTTTATGGACTTGAGCAATCCGTCTGTAGTTTCCTTATCTATGCAACGGTGGGTAGCATCGGTACTCTGGAGCACAAGACGCATATCGGGCTCGGTCACACTGTACTCGTCGCGCACCTCAGCCGCAAAAATATTGAAATCGACACGCACGCTCTCCTTATCGGCCGACTGGACAGCGAACACAGCCGACGCATCACGAGGAATTGCATTGTGCAGGCTGCCGCCATTGATTTCGCACAAGTAGAACTCATATTTCTGGGCTATGCGGCACAGGAAACGGTTGAGGAGCTTATTGGCATTTGCACGTCCCTTGCTGATATCATCGCCCGAGTGACCGCCTGTAAGGTTCGATATTTCGGCCTTCATAAAGAACATATCGCCAGCCACCCTATCCCACACGAAGCGGAAATCGGCATAATTGCACACTCCTCCTGCACAGCCGATGAATATCTCACCCTCGTCCTCGGAGTCGAGATTAACGAGAATATCGCCCTGCAGAAGATTCTTGTCGAGCGCCTGGGCACCGGTAAGGCCAGTCTCCTCATCAACCGTAAAGAGACAGTTCACGGGACCGTGCTTCAGGGTCTTGTCGGCAAGGACAGCCATTGCAGCAGCAACACCAATTCCATTGTCGGCACCGAGAGTAGTACCGTCGGCCTTGAGCCAGTCGCCGTCGACAACCAGGCGGATGGGGTCTTTTGTAAAATCGTGCTCCACACTGGGGCGCTTGTCGCACACCATATCCATATGTCCCTGCAGAATAACACATTTTCTGTCCTCGTAACCGGGAGTCGCAGGCTTCTTTATAAGCACATTGCCCACCTCGTCGGCAATAGTCTCGTATCCAAGTTCCTTACCGAACTGCTGCAAGAATGCAGAAATTTGCTCCTCGTGCTTTGAACCGTGAGGAATATTACATATCTGCTCGAAATAACCAAAAACCGCACGGGGCTCCAAATTCAAACTATCCATAATTCCAATTGTAAATTTTTGTTAATAATATTTTATAAAATACAAAACCCATTAAAAGTTTACCTGTTTTTCACCTTTTCACAGTAAATTGCCCTGCTGTTTGAGATAAAAACCGTAACTTTGCAAAGTTTGTACGAAACAGGTAGCAAATATAACAAAAATGTTGAAGACCCTACTATTGACAGCGTTAATAATTGCAATAAGTTTTGCATTGTTGGCAATTACTATAATAATAAAGAAGAACGGACGTTTCCCCAACACTCACGTAAGCGGAAACAAGGGTTTGCGCAAGAGAGGCATCAAATGTGCACAATCGCAAGACCGCGATGCACGCCGCGACAATCCTATGGCTGTGAGCGAGAGAAGTAGCAGATAAACATAAAATACAAAACCTAAACTATGAAAAGAAACAAACTGTTTACCGTTGTTGCGGCATTCATCACCGCACTTACATTCACACAATGCGCAAAAGAGGCGCAGCCTGCACAAGTTGCAGCCAACACCGAGACCGCAGCCGCAACCACACAGAGCGGGCTGAAGATTGCATACGTCGACATTGACTCATTGCTCAGCAACTACAAACTGTCAGTCAAGTTGAACAATGATATGCTCCGCAAGACCGAGAATGCACAGCTTACACTTGGCGAGAAGGCAAAATCGATTCAGGCAGATATGGCCGATTTCCAGAAGAAGCTGGAGAACAACGTATTCGCAACACGCGAGCGCGCCGAGAGCGAGCAGGCACGTATCATCAAGCGCCAGGAGGAGTATGCACGTCTTGAGCAGCGTCTTGCAGGCGAGCTTGCTGCCGAGGAGCAGAAGAACAGCATTGCACTGCGCGACTCAATCAATAACTTTATGAAAGAGTACAACGCTACACACGGCTACGACATCATCCTGAGCCGTATGGGCGAGAATATCCTCTTTGCAAACGAGGCACTCAATATAACAAAAGAGGTTATCGACGGACTCAACAACCGCTACAAAGAGGTTGAGTAAGAACAAACGGATTTTACCGATTGTTATAACAAGGTGCACTCTCCACGCGAAAGTGCACCTTATTTATATATGACAAAAGATACAGTTATGGAAAAATTCAATGAAATCGTCAATGGAGGCACACCTGTCCTTGTTGACTTTTTTGCCGAATGGTGCGGCCCCTGCAAAGCAATGAGACCTGTACTCGACGAGCTGAAGCAACAGTTGGGAGACAAGGTAAGGATAATAAAGATTGACGTAGACAAGAACAGCGGATTGTCACAGACATTCGAGATACGCTCTGTACCTACGCTTATACTCTTCAGCAACGGTAAGGTTGTGTGGCGGGCAAGCGGCGCACGTCCACTGAGCGAGTTGAAAGAACAAATCTCAAGGATTTCATAGTACAGAAGATTACCCAACCGGCACAAAGGTACAGCATCTGAAAAGAGAGAAGTGCTCCCGAAGTCTTTACAAACTTCGGGAGCACCCGTTTATTGGAACAGTTCCGTCCTATTTCAATAGCCAGCCGCCGCCGGGAAGATTACCGGCACCATACCCTTCGGTATCCTGGTGCACAGGAGGAGGGGGAGGAAAGCTACCCTCAAAGTTCATACCACCTGGAGGAGGGGGAGGGAAATTGCCGTCAAACTCCATACCTGGAGGGAGAGGCGGAAAATTGCCGTCGAACTTCATACCCGGAGGAGGAGGAGGAAAATTACCGTCGAACTTCATACCACCGGGCGGGAAGGGAAAACCTCCGTTCTCTTTTTCATCGGCTACATTTATCTCGGCTTTTTTCCATTCGGCAGCAGACATCTCCACTGCATCGGGCAACAGATATACACCGTTGCCAATATATTCACCACCGCTTACAGCATCGACAACCAGCATTGCATAGTCACTACCCTCCCTTACATCGGGCGATGTGAAGCATATTGCACCGTCGGCCAACGTACGTGGCAGACAATAGGCTACCAGCGGCTTCTCCTTGTCGGCTATAACCGCATATTTTCCGCGTTGCAATCCTGTGCTCCTCCAACCGAGCGCAGGCTGCACGGTAGCCTTGCCCATAGGCTGTGCAACGTTAGGACCGAAAGTGCCGCCCATAGTTATATATGTACCACCCTTTACGCTGAAGAGCGCAGGATTGTCCACATCAATTCCCTGTTCGGGTGTGTGGCAACCGTTGGCAACCACAAGACCACCCTCAATATCTATTCCCTCATTGCAGTCTATGCCATCGTTGCACGCCGAGTATGCATATATTCGTCCGCCCTTTACAGTGAAGCGTCCACCGGCATTTATGGCATCGTCATTGGCAAATATATAAACAGAGGTATTCTCGCCTGCAATTGTCATAGTGCGCTTGGACTCGAGTCCCTCGCAACGCTCTCCACTGCCATATGTACGAATGTCTATTATTCCACCATTTATTACAACGGCGCTGTCGCACTTTACACCCTTGGCCGACGTGTGCGCCTCACGGTCCTCGTGGTGCTGCACATCGTTTCCATAATTCTCCACAAGCAGCACACCGCCGTCCATCTGCATAAGGCCGTTGCAGTTTATGCCTTTTCCTCCGTCGCCATTGTTCTTCAACGAAAGCGTGGCATTGCCTATGTACAGATGCGTCCCGCTCTTGATGCAGGCACCCGATGTATAATCCGATTTTTTCTCGCTGAATATGGCATTTCCGTTCGACTCGACATTAAGGACACCGTCGACAAGATAGACAGCACCCTTTGAGTTTATACCTCTCGCTGCATCGCCAGCTACTACAGCCTGAACGTTTCCGCCAAAGAGATACACGTTGCGTGCCTGGATGCCATCGCCCTTGCTGCCGTTGCTCTGCAACAGAATATTGCCGCCCGCAAGCGTCACACTGCCCTTTTTGCTCTTCAGCGCATCGGCAGTGGCAGCCACCCTTATATTACCGTCGGCAACAAGGATTGCGCTGTCGGCAACTACAGCATCCTTGCGCGATGCCTCGACCGAGAAGTTTCCACCGTTGAACAGCAGGTGTCCTGAACAGTGCACCGCACTGCCTCTCTCACCACGTACCGCAATATTTCCGCCACAGAGAACCGCATCGCCCTCAATGCGCAAGGCAGCCGCGTTCTTGGGAGCATACACGGTATCGCCGGGAACACCGTCGATAATGTAGCTTGGAGTACCTCCTACCGCACGCACAAACGTCAGCGGCGCAGAGACCGTAACGGCATTGCGTTTTTGCGAATTTACGGCAATAGAGGAAAGCGACAAGAGCGCAGGCTTCTGCGACAGGAGCGAGAAAGACCCCTTGAGCATTCCTCCCGAGAGGATATACTCCACACCTTCCACCGAAGAGTTTATTACAATATCTGCGCCATTGGCCCTATAGGTGATACCCTCGGGCAGGTCGCTCACCACAATAACCGTATCACCATTGTAGCGCACATCGACACTATGCTTAAAATCGTTCGCATCGAAGCGTGCCGCATCGTTCAGTTGCGGCGCCTCCTTGGGAATACCCGGCAGCACTACTGCATCGCGCTGCGGTGCAGAGCAGGCAGCAACCAGAAGTAGTGACAAAAAAGAAAATGAAACTTTTTTCATTTGTATCTCATTTATTTATAAAATCATTCGCGTTCGTTCCTATTATATTCGCCGTCGTTCTCCTGCAACACAAAATTGTCATTGACGACCGATTTTGCAAAGTTCACATTATCGGCTGCCAAATGCCTGAGTATTTTCTTGCCTGCTACAATCCTCAATTTGTTGCAGAAATAGAAGAAAGCCGGCAGCAGGAACAAGGAAGCCATAGGAAGCACCGATATCGAGAATAGGATTGAGTCATATATTCCGTGTGCCAGAATGGGAGCCATCAGCACCATAATCCTGTCTTTCGTCGTATGCGACGGTATAAACTCAACCTTCGAGAAATAATAGCCCATCAGCACACCATCGAAAAAGTGTCCGGGCACGGCAAACAGCGCGCGTGTTATTCCAACCGAAAGCCAGTCATCGCCGTTATTGACAAGATAGAGGATATTTTCTACCGCAGCAAACCCAAGAGACACACAGGTTGCATAGACTATTCCGTCGAGCCTCTCGTCGAAATGCAAAGATTTGCGCAACAGCAGCCACAGCATAATGAATTTGGCAATCTCCTCGGGAACGGCAGCTCCAAAGAACGACAAACGCACGGCATCGTATACCGTTTCTGGCTCATTGACATAAAATCCCAACGCCGAAAGAAGATGGCTCAATGCCAATGCCACGGCAATGGACAACACACCATAGAAGAAAGCCTTTACCAGCATCCCGACAGGTTCAGGACGACCGCTGTCCTTCTTGTTGATATAATTGAACAGGAAGACAACAGGCAAAAGAGCCACAATTACAATTAGAACAATGCCCATACCTCTCTTGATAAATCTTTACATATTGCGCAGGAACTTACACGTCCTGCAAAGATAAAATTAAAATTTAACATTATACATCATTTAATTAATTTTAAGAAGCAACAGAGGTGTAGCACAAGGCAATAGATTACTGTAACGACTGCGTTTTGCCACAGTTTCGCTTGCCAATAGGAATATTATGAGTAATTTTGCAGCGGAAAAGATACAAACGCGCAATGAAATACATCTCGCAATTTGCAATTATCATAGCAATCTCGCTTGTCGGCGAGTTGCTCAACCGTTTCATCCCCCTGCCCATTCCCGCAAGCATATATGGAATGACAATACTCTTTACCCTGCTCGCAAGCGGTGCTATGAAGCTCTCGGCAGTAAAGGAGACAGGCAAGTTCCTCATATACCTTCTGCCCATAATGTTTGTACCGCCCACCGTAGGGCTCATTGAGTCGTGGGAAGTTATGCAGGATTTTCTTGTTGCGATAATTGCAATATCGCTGCTATCAACAGTAGTGGTTCTTGGCGTGACAGGCAGGGTGACACAATACATCATCAGGAAAAAGGAGAAAGGAGGGCTAAAGAATGATTGAAGCTATTGGCGGTTCGCTGTTTTTTGGAATAGGGCTCACATTGGGAGGCTTTCTCTTGGGTGTGTTTCTTAAGAAGAAATTCAACCTGTTCCTGTTCAACCCCCTGCTTGTGGCAATAGCAGTATGTATCTCCACTCTTCTCCTGCTCGACATAGATTATGAGAGCTACAGCAAGGGTGCAAGCCACATAAGTATGCTGCTTACACCCGCAACGGTGTGCCTTGCCATCCCGCTCTATGAGCAGTTGCAGCTATTGAAGAAAAACGCCACGGCGATACTCGTAGGCATTGCATCGGGGGTTGTGGTGAGCGGCGGTGCAATTCTCGCAATGGCAATCCTCTTTGGACTAACGCACACACAGTATGTGACACTGCTTCCAAAATCTATCACCACAGCCATAGGGATAGGACTCTCGGCCGAGCTTGGCGGATACATTGCAATAACCGTTGCAGCAATCATCATCACCGGTCTCACAGGCAATATCATTGGCGATAAGCTGTGCGATATCTTCGGCATCACTCATCCCGTTGCAAAAGGAGTGGCCATAGGCACATCTACACACGTGATGGGAACATCAAAGGCTATGGAGCTTGGCGAGGTTGAGGGCGCAATGAGCAGCCTCTCGGTTGCCGTTGCGGGACTTATGACCGTCGCTGCAGCACTCCTTTTCGAGAATGCCATATAAATATGCAACAAACCGCCACTTGCGCCAAGGAGCAGTGGTACAATTCCGGAATCACAGGAAGCCAGCCTCGTGACGGAGCAGATAATCCTTGACTTCTAATCCGCACGCAAAACCGACAAGCTTGCCCGATGCCCCGACTACCCTATGGCAAGGCACGGCAAGAAGCAGAGGATTCCTGTTACAAGCAGAGCCTACCGCACGGCAAGCCGCAGGAGAGCCTGCCAGCCGCGCAACTTGGGAATATGTAAGCGTAGCGCCATAAGGTATCTCCCGAAGCACATTCCACACCCGCTGTTGAAAGGGTGTCCCCTGGGAGAAATCCACAGCAAACCCGAGACACCTGCGCCTGCCGTCGAAATACTCCTTTATCTCATTACACACCGATGTCTCGAAACAGTTAAGTTCACCCGGCTCAGGCGACGACGAAACGGAGTACATCGATATCCTTTTTACCACATCACCGTCACTAGCCACATAGAGCACACCAATTGGGGTGTCAATTGAAAATTCCCTTAAGCCCATACCATATAAATTATACCCGCAAACAGAAGCCAGCCACCTGTCACACAAATAAAAAATATTTCTTCACTGTTAGAAGCTGTTTTAATTTATATCGTCAAGTTTTTTATAGGTCAAAAAATAGTGTCAGCGAACAAAACACAAGTTTACTTGCTGGTTTTTCAGTGAGTGCAACCTATTTTGGCGCAAAGCAAAGTGGAATGTTTTATTATTTTTTGAGGGCGCGTAGCAGGCTACGTAACCGAGAAAAAAAGGGAACAAGCAATTTTGAACATATAAAACAACTAAATAATGGCTTCCAATATAAGAAAACATTTTTTTAGAAACTTAAACGGCTTCTTGGACACAACTGACAAAGATAATATTTTTTATTTCATTACATTTTGCAGGTAGTACGAAAAGATTTATCTTCGCAGAAAAGAAAGAAACAATGAAAGTATTCAAGTTAATGACAGCAGCCATTGTGGCTTTTTCCATTGCATCGTGCGGCGAAGACAGGACATACCAATATCTGGAATACACCGCAGATTGCCAATGGATATACTCAGTAATGAAGGAGCACTATCTGTGGAACGACTCAATAAAGCAGCCGGCACGGAGCAAGTTCTTCTCCAAGAGTTCCGATTTCTACAAAGGCCTTCTGTACAAGGAGGACAAGACATCATATTATGGCGACTCGGCATCGGCCACAAGCTATGGTTTCTCATTCTCGCTTATGCGCGACCCATTAGGCATTGAGCCAAGCAGGTACTATGCCCTCGTACAATATGTGGAACCAGGCTCGCCAGCCGACAGGGCCGGCATCACGCGTGGAACGTGGATATCGGAGATAGGAGAAAAAGGACTGTCGGCAAGCAGCAGCGCGCTTCTCACCAAAGGCGAAGCAACTACTATAGGCACAAGCGCTATCATCAATGACGGGAGCCAGGAACTACATTGGACAACAGGCGAGACACTGCACATCGATGCAGCAATGCCCCTCACTGCAAATGCCATAATAGCAGAAGCCGTACACAGCACAGATGCAGGAAAAGCAGGATACATTGCCATCAACAGTTTCAAGGATAACGATTGCACCGGCAAGATTGCTGATATACTGTCACAAATGACAGCAGAACAGCCAGCCGGCATAATCATAGACCTGCGTTACTGCACAACAGGAAGCATAGAGGAGGCCGCAGAGTGCGCAAGCCTGCTGGCCACTCCATCGTCATATGGCAAGACCTTCTGTACAGCAAGGAGGAACAACTCATCCGATACCGACGAATATCTCTTCGCCAGCAGCACGCAAGAGTATGATGCCGGAAGAATACTCCTCCTCACATCATCGGCAACAAAGGGTGTGGCCGAGATATTCATCGCCGCACTGCAGCAGACACAAGAGGGCGCAACGGTAACGGTAATAGGAGAGCCGACTTCGGGAACACCACTGATGACAGAGACCTTTGCCTCGCCTTACGGTTTCTCAATATCCCCTGTAACAGCAGTACTGTACACCGCAAACGGAAGCATACTTTCAAGATACAGCATATCGGTAGACCACTGCACAAACGAGCTTGCCGACATTACAGGAATTTATCCATTGGGAGACAGACGCGAGACATTGCTGAGCAAAGCATTGTCCATCATAGAGCAGTAAGAAGCAACAAAAACCCATACACGGGGGCTGACCCAAAAGCCCACTTTTAGAACAAGCTACCCCTGTCAGAGCATATTCTGACAGGGGTAGTTCTCTTTACAAAATGACTTTTGAGTCGCCCTCTTTTTTTTTGATATATTTTATATATTTGAATAAAACCTGTTGCCCCACTTATACGTTATTCTACCAGACAACCTTAAAACCAAGTAGAATGAAAAAGATTGTATTATTGGCAGCTTCGGCTGTAATGCTGACATTTACAGCGTGTAATTCCTGCGGCGGCAACAACCGACAGCCCGCATTAGTGTTTGAAAGCGAGACAGACAGCCTTTATATGGTGAACGACTCCACCATAGGCGACCTGCAGACATTTGTATTCGAGGGACTGATGCCCACCGACGAAGGCTTTGTCGCAAACACCCTGCTCACGGTGCAGACAATAGACCTTAACGAAGACGGCACATATACCATAAACACAAGCTACACCGACGGCAACGGAAAGCAGAATGCGATGTACGACAGCGGCGAGACAATTGTACTTATCGGAATGCCCAACGACAGCACAGCCATAATATATGAGCTCGTATCCTATGGCAACACCCCGAAGACACAGCTTATGATGAACAGCGACAGCTCATTCACCAAGCTCAACAGCAAGATGCAGGCTGCATCGAAGAACCCCGACCACATCTTGAAGCAAAAGAAGCAGTAAGGAGAAGAGAAACAAATCCAGTAATAACATTAAAAAGTTGTATCCTATGAAAAAAAGTCTGTTTTTTACCCTTGTTGCAGTCTCACTGCTGGGAACAGTATCGTGCGAGCAAGACCCCGATACCGACAAGCTCGACAACGACTATCTTGTCTACACCAACTACGACAAGAACGCCGATTTCTCCTCACTGTCAACGTTTCACATTATCGACAGCATATTGATTATTGACGACAAGGAGAAGCCAACCTACTGGAACAACCAGAACTCCGAGAAGATTATCGAGGCATTTGCAGCCAACCTTGTCGAACGCGGATACTCGGCAACAGCAAAGGAAGATGCCGATATGGTACTTCAACTGAGCTACCTGAGCAACAGATACTACTTCAGTGACTATGGTTCGGGCCCCTGGTGGAACAACTATCCAGGCTACTGGAACTGGGGCGGATGGGGATGGTACTACCCCTACACATTCTTCTACAGCTACAGCACCGGCTCAATCATAGGCGAAGTGGTGAGCACTACCCCATCGTCGGCACAGAAGGACAAGCTCACCGTAATCTGGAATGCATACATCTGCGGACTGCTCAACGGCAACTCCCTGAGCCTCTCACGCACACTCGGCGGTATAAACCAGGCATTCGACCAGTCGCCATATTTTACAAATAAGAAATAACAGCAATCATTAATCTCACAACATTATGAAAAGTGTCAGAAATTTCCTTTATGCCATTATCGTTGCTGTTGCATTGGCATTGCCTTCGCAAAGCAAAGCGCAGATCTCGCTCAACAGCTACTATAACATCGATTGGCAATTCAACATCCCTCTGAGCAACAGTTTTTCTGACGGTGCCAGCGGATGGGGTATGAACTTCGAGGGCGGATACTATGTCACACAGGATATCGCAGTGGGTGCCTTTATGAGTTTTCACACCAACAACGAGTATTTCTCTCGACGTACCATAAAGCTGAGCGAAACATTGTCGATGAACAGTGACCAGCAGCACCAGATGTTCACCCTACCCTTTGGCGTACTGGCGAAATACCGTTTTCAGGAAGCCGACTTCCAACCCTACGTCACTATGAAGCTCGGCGCGTGCTATTCGCAGTTCAGCAACTACTACTATATCTTTATGAGCGACCAGAACAGATGGGGATTCTTTATGTCACCCGAGATTGGCTTCAACTATTATCCCTGGGCAAACGGCATAGGATTCCACCTGGCAATATATTACAGTTTCGCAACAAACGAATGCAACCTGATGAGCTACAAGCAGTCAACATTGAACAACATAGGCTTCAGGCTGGGACTGGCATTCTGAGCGCATCATTTATACAGTCCCTTCAATTACAGAGCAGGACAACCAACCGTATGCCGGTGGTTGTCCTGTTGATTTCCCACGCCATATACAGTTTAAGCAACCGCAGCACCGGATTCATAAAGAGCCGTACACCAC
>JAFYSC010000133.1 GCA_017546635.1 Bacteroidaceae bacterium
ATATGCTCGTTGCTGCATTTGCAATGGGCGTAACGTCGGTAACGGCCCAGGACGACAGGTTCAAGGACTACAGGGAGGTCTATCGCGACACTGTCGACTTTAGTGCCCCCACATATACTTACATCCAGAATGACACAATTCTGGACCCTATGCGCGTTGTTACCAACAGGTTCGGAAAGAACTGGTTCGTGTTTGCCACTGCGGGTGTGCACACCTTCAAGGGCGACTATTCGAAATTGGGAAAATTCGAGGGTACAATATCGCCCGAGATTGGAATAGGTGTGGGTAAGTGGTTCACCCCGGGTGTCGGTCTTAAGGTGGAGTTCATACGCTCAAACTCGCGCGGATACACAGGGTACACCAGCGGACATTACGGTTACGGCGATATCCTGCAGACTGCCGACGGCACACCCTACCGCAAGATGCTCACCCGCTGGTGGGACATAAGCGGCAGCGTAATCCTCAATATGACCCGCTTGTTCCTGGGATACGAGGGCTATATGAGCCCCAAGCGAATGAACCAGGTTATGGTGAATATGGGATTGGGTGGAGTGCACCATATGGGTCTTGGCGACGGTGGAGGCTCCGACAACGAGTGGAGCGCGCACGTCGAGCTGCAGTACAGCCGTTTCTTCACCCGCTCAAAGCGCTTCTCGCTCGACCTTAAGGCCCGTGGAATATTCTATCAGACAAACTTCGACCTTGAGTACGGACAGGCCAATCACCGTGCCTATAAATGGGATTTCAATGCAGGTGTGGCACTGGGCTTCACATTCTACCTCGACAAGCAGCGCAACGGCTGGCGTCGCGGTACACAGTCCATCTATCAGCGCGACTACCGTGAGCGCAGGATAATGGTTGTCAAGGAGCGCGACAAGACCGTAAGGCAGCGCACAATGACCTTCTTTGTATTCTACCCCAACAACTACTCGGGACGTAGCGACGCACCCACGATAGCCGGTTCGCAGGTCAATGCGCTCGACTATCTGGCAGGAGGTATCTTTACACAGAAACGCTACGACGATAATGCACTGGTTGCCAATCGCTTGGCGGCAGGAGGCTCGTTGCTCGATGTAAATACTGTGGATATACCCACCGAGCTTGCAAACATTGAGTTCGGCGATGATATTCCGCGCGGATACGAGCTCTCGGAGACACCGCTCTCACTCAGTATGCACCCCGACTCGATGAGTGCCTTCTGCGACAAGTACGGTTTCTACTATGCTCCCATCTACGACGGAAAATATGTGTGGAACTACCGTATCGACCGCGAGACATACGGCCAGCGTCTGCTCCTCAAGGATAACTATATGGAGAGTGCCTCGTTCGGACTAAACGCCCGCCGCGGACTCGATATTATACGCGAGAATATGGACGTGGACCGCAGCGACGAGCTTGTGAGCTATGCCGACGTGTATGCAGCGATGAACACCAACGAGGGATATATCTCGCAGTTCACCGATTCGGCAACCGTTGAGCACATAAAGCGTATCTTCGACCAGGGAACAATCACAATGATACAGATTGAGGGCCTTGCCACGAGCCAGGACAACTACACTGGCGAGCATGCCCAGCAGGTGGGACTCGACCGTAACACGGCACTCTCGCAGCACCGTGCACAGACAGTTATAAACTGGCTCAAGGGCCGCAGCCGCCTCAACGACATCTCGTCGCAGATATTTATGGTGGGCAGTATGCAGCACGGACAAATACGTACCGTTACCGACAAGAGTACGCGCGGACTCAACGCCAAGCTCAACCGTTGCGTGAAGGTGCGCATACACTATATGCTGTGGTAAAAAGTTTATTGACTCCGCAGTCACTGTGTGGCAGCTACTCTTGAAGAGGAGCGCTCAATAGATTTTAAGCAAAGTGGTATTTACGAGAAGCATCCAATAGTTTATGAGGAGTATGTAAATAAAGACTTAAGTGCATATTTTGTACAATTAGTATAAAGTTAGTGCTTAAAAAATCCTTAAATTCATTATTTTGTAGTATCTTTGCACGCTTTTCAAGAAGCCTGTAAGTATTACATAAAAAAGAATAAAACCTAAACATATTATATGAGAAAATTTTTATTGTTGATGACTGCGGCAGTTCTTTTGGCTGCTTGTGGTGTGGACGAGATTCCTGTACCTGTAAGTGAAAAGTACGAGAGGGATTTCATCAAGACATTCGGTCTGATAGACAAGGACCAGACTTGGAGAATGGTAGAGCAGGCAACTGTTACCGTTGATGCCGAAGAACCATCGAATGTGAAGGCTTATGTAAACGTAAACGGTACTTATCATATAGTTGCCGACTACAAGGACGTGCAGGGTACACAGACTCTTACATTCGACGTGCCTGCAAATGCACAGGATGTAAAAGTGTATGTCAACGGTATTCCCTATGGCGCAGAGGTTGATACCCGTGCATTCATTGCTCCCGATGGCAACGGTGTCATTACCCGTGCCGATGAGTATGTATATTACACGCGCGAGCAGATTGAGAAGAATATCAATGACAACAAGAATGCAGTCTCTGTAATGCCCGAGGGCAAGGATAACCGCAATGTCCAGGGGTTGAAGATGGACTACACCGCATTGGTAACTGGCGATGATGACCGTGGCGATGGTGAAAAGGACGGATATGCCACATATTCAATCTACCCCATCTTCTGGAACGCGTCGTACGACCACAAGTTCGGTCTCTACTATTTCGATGCCGATTTGAACAAAAAGGTAGAGATTGATTTCTATGAGAACAAGAGTGGCGATTGCTTGCAGTATTATGGCAGGGGTGCTTTCTTAGATTGGTCAAACAAGTGGAGAAACGTTGAGACAAACTATTGTTATGAATGGTACACCGATGATAAATACAGCAGTGAGAACGATTATGTGCTCCGTGGCCGTAGATTCGATTTCCGCTTGCCTGTTGGAACGACATTCGGTTTCTATGTCAACGTGACAGGAAAGAACAAGACACGCAAGTACTATTCTAATCCTACACTTAATGCAAACGGACGACAGGCTTTCTCTTACTTTGAGGCAGAAAAACAGATAAATGTAGGTGTAGACGGTAACATCAATCAGACAGATACCGAGTGGGCTACATATATCTGCGTCGAGGATATTCCTGTGCACAAGGAGGATATTGGAGCCGATGCGCTTGGTCAGGAGTCGGCCGGTGATATGGACTACAACGATTTCATCTTCCTGTTGCGCGGCAAACAGACACACGTGGGTGAGAGTGGCAGTGACACATCTACCCCCGTAGAGTACTACTATGCAGTAGAGGACCTTGGCGGTTCATACGACTACGACTTCAACGATGTTGTATTCTCTGTTTCCCACGTTGCGGGTGTTGGTCACTTGCACGTTGTACCCCTTGCTGCTGGAGGTATATTAGAGTCCTTCATCTGCTATCACGGCGACGGTAAAGAGTTCTCAAGCAACGAGGTACACAGCTATTTTGGCTTGAGCGGTACAGGATATGTGAATACAAAAGACGAGTTTACTACCCAGCCCTTGAAGTCTATCTCTTTTGCCGTTCCTGCCTATTGGTCGCACACTGGCTTGGGTGGAAATGACAATGCAGCTGTAGGCTCTACAGCCGACAACGGTATTGCTGTCAAGGTTATGCAAAAGGATGGCGCTGTCCACTCTATCAGAACACCCGAGGAAGGAATGTCGCCCCAGATGCTCATTCTGCCTATGGGTTGGGAGTGGCCTACTGAGTGTACAAGAATAGATGAGGCCTATCCCGGATTCGGTGAGTGGGGTGCAGGATATCTGGACGGCACTGAATGGCTGAATACTGTCAATAAAGATAAGGTTGTTGAGCATCACCACGTACTTGTAGCACCTTCGGTAAACGAGGACGCTGGACATTGATAAAAGTGCTTGTGTGGCAGTTTCTTCCATAGGAGTGCGCCCCGCAGCATACTTAGAAGCTGTTTAAATTTCTAAAAAAAGTTATTATTATATTGGAAGCCGTTATTTCGTTGTTTTTTATGTTCAAAACTGCCCGTTTTCTTCTTTCTCTCGGTTACGTAGCCCGCTACGCGCCCTCGAAAAATAATAAAAC
>JAFYSC010000134.1 GCA_017546635.1 Bacteroidaceae bacterium
AACGTACTGAGCGATGCTGACAAGAAGGCACGCTACGACCAGTATGGCCACGCTGGAATGGACGGCGCAGGCGGATTCGGCGGCGGATTCGGCGGACAGGGAATGGACATCAACGACATCTTCTCAATGTTCGGCGACATCTTCGGCGGAGGATTCGGTGGAGGATTCAGCGGATTCGGAGGCGGAGGCTCACAGCAGGCCGCACGTCACCGCGGAACAGACCTGCGCGTAAAGGTAAAGCTCAACCTGCAGGAGATTTCCGAAGGCGTCACAAAGAAATTCAAGCTGAAGAAATATGTAGCCTGTCCCCATTGTCACGGCAGTGGAGCCGAGGGCAATGCAATGGAGACCTGTCCCGAATGTAAGGGCACAGGACGTACCGTAAGGACTGTACGCACCCCCTTCGGCATAATGAACAGCGAGACTGCGTGCAACCGTTGTGGCGGCGAGGGCAAGATAATAAAGAACAAATGTACCCACTGTCACGGCGACGGCATCGTGATGGGCGAAGAGGTTGTAGAGATACAGATTCCCGCAGGCGTAGCCGAGGGTATGCAGCTCTCTATGCGCGGAAAGGGAAATGCCGCAAAACGCAACGGCATTGCGGGCAACCTGCTGATACAGATTGAGGAGGAGAAGCATCCACAGCTCATCAGGGACGAGAAGGACCTCATATACAACCTTTTGCTCGACATTCCCACAGCCATACTCGGCGGAACAGTGGAGATTCCCACAATAAAGGAGAATGTAAAGCTCACAATAGAGCCCGGAACACAGCCCGGCAAGGCACTACGCCTGCGCGGCAAAGGCTTGCCGATGCTCAACGAATATGGCCGCGGCGACATCATTGTGAATGTGAGCGTATACATCCCCGAGACACTCACAAAAGAGGAAAAAAAGACTATCGAAGCGTTCAAGGAGTCGGAGAACTTCAAGCCTACAGAGAGCATAAAGGAGCAGATTTTCCGCCGCTTCCGCAACCTGTTCGACTAAAGGCAACAGCAAAAAGCACTATGACTTACGAACAGACCACAGAATATCTTTTCAACTGCGCACCGCTGTTTCAGCAGGTGGGCAGTTCTGCATATAAGGAGGGGCTCGACAACACCAGTCTGCTCGACGAGCATTTCGGACACCCCCACCGCAACTACCGCACGATACACGTGGCAGGCACAAACGGCAAAGGCTCAACATCGCACACCCTTGCAGCAATCCTGCAGGCGGCGGGCTACAAGGTGGGACTATACACCTCGCCACACCTAATTGATTTTCGCGAGCGCATACGCGTAAACGGAATACCTGCAAGCAAGCAGTTCGTAGTGGATTTTGTCGAGAAGGAACGCAGTTTCTTTGAGCCGTTGCACCCGTCGTTCTTTGAACTTACCACAGCAATGGCTTTCCTCTATTTTGCACAGGAAAAAGTTGACGTTGCAATAATTGAGGTGGGACTTGGCGGACGACTCGACTGCACGAACATCATTGCACCCGACGCCTGCGTAATAACCAACATCAGCCCCGACCACACACAGTTCCTGGGAAGCACACTCGCGCAGATTGCAGGCGAGAAGGCGGGAATAATAAAGAAAGGCACACCCGTGATAATTGGAGAGACAACACCCGAGACAAGGATTGTCTTTACCCAAAAAGCTGCGGCGGAGTGCGCACCCATAACATTTGCCGAAGAGAGAGCCCAACTGATTGACGTACAGCCACACAACAGCGGAATAAGATACGTCACAAGCAGTTACGGGACAATAGATGCCGAGCTTGGCGGCTGCTACCAGATAAAGAACACCAACACCATACTCACTGTGCTCGATACGCTGAAAGAGAAGGGCTACAGCATTGGTACAGAAGCTGTCCACAAGGGTTTTGCCAATGTCACAGCAACAACAGGACTTATGGGACGCTGGCAGAAGATTGGCAGCAACCCCACCGTCGTATGCGACGCAGGACACAACATCGGCGGAATATCCTACATTGTAGAGCAGCTGTCGCAACAGAAGTGCGACACACTGCGCATAGTCTTCGGAATGGTGAACGACAAGGATATAAGCAGCGTGCTTGCAATGATGCCCAAAGAGGCAACCTACTACTTTACACAAGCGAGCGTGAAGCGTGCCCTGCCCTCGCAGGAACTTGCCGCACTTGCAGCGGAATATGGCCTTGGGGGCAATTGTTACCCAACCGTAGCCGAAGCACTCGAAGCTGCAAGAAAAGAGGCTGCACCGGGCGACTTCATATTCGTAGGGGGCAGTTGCTTTATCGTTGCCGACCTGCTTGCAGGCACAATGTAAACAACATTTGCATATAGACAAATCCACATACAAAGATGCGGTCCGCCCCCGGACCGCATCTTTGTCTTGTATAATAATTCATAAAAAAAGAATAAAATTATCCCGACTTGCCGTACATTTCATATTTAGGGACATCACAAGGCAAATTTATCCTCTTTTTGTTTTGAAGTAAGCCATATTTTTGTTTTATTTGCAAACTAGTTTATTTAGCCGTCATAGGCTCGCTGTTTCCGTATACCGTACGGTAATGCAGAATATGCAAATAAAAATAAAGAATTAAGCGAATAAATCACAGATTATGAGCTGTACAGAAAACAACCTTTCTAACCTGAAGCCCGCCGACTTCGTAAAAAATATCGACGGAAAAGAAACCGCTCTTTTTATTCTCAAGAACAAAAAAGGCAGCGAAGTAGCAATAACAAACTACGGTGGTGCAATATGCAGCATTATGGTCCCCGACAAGAACGGCAACTATGCTAATGTAATACAGGGACACGACAGCATCGAGAATCTTCTCGCAAGCCCCGAGCCCTTCCTCAGCACACTCGTAGGCCGCTACGGCAACCGTATATGCAAGGGTAAGTTCACACTCGAGGGTAAGGAGTACGACCTTTCAATAAACAACGGTCCCAACCATCTGCACGGTGGTCCCACAGGTTTCCACGCACGCGTTTGGGACGCAGAGCAACTCGACGGACAGACGCTCAAGCTCCACTATATCTCGGCAGATATGGAGGAGGGATTCCCCGGCAACCTCGACGTTACAGTAATCTACTCTTTCAACGACGAGGATGAGCTGAAGATTGACTACAAGGCTACAACCGACAAGACTACAATCGTGAACCTCACAAGCCACGGTTTCTTCTCGCTCTCGGGCATCGACAACCCCACTGCAACAATCGACAATCTCATTTGCCACATAGACGCCGATTTCTTTGTTCCCATTGACGAGACATCAATCCCCACAGGCGTAATCGCACCCGTTAAGGGCACTGCATTCGACTTTACAACTCCCACAGAGGTTGGTGCACGCATCGACGCCGACGAGGAGCAGATAAGAATAGGTGTTGGCTACGACCACTGCTATGTACTCAATAAGAAGGAGGTGGGCGAGCTCAGCTACGCGGCTAAGGTTACAGAACCCATCAGCGGACGTACAATGGAGGTTTACACCACCGAGCCCGGCGTACAGGTCTACACATCGAACTGGCACAGTGGCTTTGCAGGTGCACACGGCGCTACATTCCCCAAGCGCAGCGCAATATGCTTCGAGGCGCAACATTTCCCCGACAGTCCCAACCGTCCGCACTTCCCAAGCGTTATATTGAAACCCGGTGAACTTTATTCACAGGTTACCGTATACAAATTCGGAGTAGAAAAATAATCTAAATTATAAACTTCAAAAATCTTAAAACATTATGAGTAATCAAAAGAAACAATGGGGAGCCATCATAGTAATGATTGCGCTCTTCGCAATGATTGCCTTTGTGACAAACCTTTGCTCACCTATGGCAAACATCATCAAGGCTCAGGGCGACATACCCGAGGTTCTTGCACAGATCGGTAACTACGGTAACTTCGTTGCTTATCTTCTTATGGGTATCCCCGCAGGTATGCTCATCTCTAAGTTCGGTTACAAGAAGACTGCCCTCATCGGTCTTGGTGTAGGTATCGCAGGTATCCTTATCCAGTGGTTCAGCGGTATGCTCGATGCAAAATCGAATCTCGGTCTTGTATTCGGTGTATATCTGCTCGGTGCATTCATCGCAGGTTTCTGTATGTGTATCCTCAACTGCGTTGTCAATCCTATGCTCAACATCCTTGGCGGTGGCGGCAACAGCGGTAACCAGCTCATCCAGCTCGGTGGTGTATTCAACTCATCGGCTGCCGTTGCGGTTTACATCATTATGGGTGCTCTCATTGGTGAGATTACAAAGGATACAGCTATCTCGGACGCAACACCTGCGCTTATGATAGCTCTCGGAATCTTTATCCTTGCATTCGTCGTTATCCTCTTCACAAAGATTGAGGAGCCCGAGCAGGCACCTGTTGACGTTAACCTCATCAAGGGCGCGCTCAAGTACCGTCACTTCGTTCTCGGTATCCTTGCCATCTTCCTTTATATGGGTATCGAGGTAGGTGTTCCCACATACGTTAACATGTACCTTGTAAATACTCCTTCACTCGGTATCTCTGCAGCTACAGCAGGTCTTATCGTTGCCGTTTACTGGTTGATGATGCTTGTTGGACGTTTCATAGGTGCAACTATCGGTAACAAGGTATCAAGCCGTGCAATGATCACTGTAGTTTCTATCGCGACATTGGTTCTCGTTGCATTCGGTATGTTCTCTGACCCCGCTACAACCGTTGAGGTTCCCGGTATCGATTGGGGTACACTCACAGTTATCTGGGCTAACGTTCCCGTTGGTATCTTCGCATTCCTCCTTGTAGGTCTCTGCACATCGGTTATGTGGGGCGGTATCTTCAATATGGCTGTTGAGGGCCTTGGCAAATATACAGCCGTTGCATCGGGTATCTTTATGACAATGGTATTCGGCTGCGCTGTAATGCTTGCTATCCAGGCACAGGTTGCAGAAATGACAGACTATATGACAAGCTACTGGGTTG
>JAFYSC010000135.1 GCA_017546635.1 Bacteroidaceae bacterium
CAAGTCCTATTGCGCTCGTTGTGTAAAAATAAATTTTTCCACTCGCTTTTGTGAACTTTCTCGCTCGCTTATACTGGAATTTGAGCTAAAGCTCGAATATACTCACGCTCGCTGTGAAAAATATTCAAGCAAGCTTGATATTTGAGTTCCTCCAAGTCCTATTGCGCTCGTTGTGTAAAAATAAATTTTTCCACTCGCTTTTGTGAACTTTCTCGCTCGCTTATCGTATATTTGCACAGAATGTTATCTATCCTTATTCCGACAAAAGACTACTGCTGCCGCACGCTGGTTGAGGAACTTTGCAGACAGGCCAACGAGTGTGGTATCGACTACGAGATTATCGTGGGCGAAGATGGCTCATCGCCCGAGAATATGGCACTGAACGCCCCTGTTGCACAACTGCCGTACTGCCGCATTGTTGTCAGACAGCCCAATGTGGGACGCTCGCGCATACGCAATATTCTGGCACAGGAGGCACGCGGAAAGAACATTATGTTCATAGACAGCGACGCTGCAGCCGAGCAGAATGACATTCTGCAGCTATACACGCAGGCACTAGAGGAGCACCGTGTAGTGTGCGGAGGGCTATATCACTCAAAGAAGCCGCAGGACGGCAACTGCTCGCTACGCCACCGCTACGAGCTTGCAGCCGACAGACAGCGCAGTGCCAAGGAACGCGAGAAAGTCCCCTACGACCGTTTCTCGACATTCTGCTTTGCAATAAGGCGCGAGCTGTTCCTGAACATTGGATTCGACGAGAGCATCAGGAACTACGGCTACGAGGACACGCTATTCGGCTACGAGCTGCGCCGACGGGGAGTAGCAATAAAGCACATCGATGCACCGCTCCTGCACATAGGACTTGAGAGCAACAGTGTCTATCTGTCAAAGGTAGAGGAGTCGCTGCGCACACTGCTGCAACTGAGGGACAAGATTGAGCCCACCACCCTGCTGCGCTGCTATGCACGCATAGAGAGTATGCATCTGACTGGGGCCGTGGCTCTTGCGTGGAGAATGCTCCGCCCCGTCATACGCCTGAACCTGCTGGGCAGACACCCTTCGCTAACCTTATTCAACATATACAAGATAGGTTACTACTGCTCAATAAGCAGGAGATAAAGAGCCACGTTTATTAGCGCCGTGCATCTGCACGAGCAGGAAATATCCCGGGATTTGGAAGCTGATTAAATTTATATCGTTAAGTTTTTTATAGGTCAAAAATAGTGCCAACGAGCAAAACGCAAGTTTACTTGCAGTTTTTCGGCGAGTGCAGCCTATCTTGGCGCAATGCAAGAATAGAATGTTTTATAATTTTTCGAGGGCGCGTAGTGGGCTACGTAACCGAGAACAAGAAGAAAACAGGCAATTTTGAACATAAAAAACAACGAAATAGCAGTTTCTAATATATTATTATTTTTTTTTAGAAATTTAAGCAGCTTCTTACCTCCAAATATAGAGATAATGGGCCAAAAGCAATGGATATTACGGAATTATTCACTATTTTCGCAAAATATTTCAGAACAAAATAAAATCATCATACAATGAGCGAAATTAACGAAACAGAGAAGAGCGAGAAGAAGAGCCTCAGCTTCATTGAACAGATTATTGTGAACGACCTTGAGGAGGGCAAGAACGGTGGACGTCTGCAGACACGTTTCCCGCCCGAACCCAACGGTTACCTGCACATAGGACACGCAAAGGCCATCCATATGGACTTTGGTATGGCACAGAAATACAACGGAATATGCAACCTGCGTTTCGACGATACAAACCCCAGCAAGGAGGAGACCGAATATGTAGAGTCCATTATGGAGGATATAAAATGGTTGGGCTTCGACTGGGCGAATGTGTACTACGCATCGGACTATTTCCAGCAGTTGTGGGACTTTGCCGTACAGCTCATTAAAGAGGGCAAGGCATATATCGACGAGCAGACATCGGAACAGATAGCACAGCAGAAGGGTACTCCTACACAGCCGGGAACAAACAGCCCCTACCGCGACCGTCCCATCGAGGAGAACCTCGAACTGTTCTACAAGATGAACACAGGCGAGATTCCCGAGGGCGCAATGGTACTACGTGCCAAGATTGATATGGCACACTCGAATATGCACTTCCGCGACCCCATCATCTACCGCGTGGTAATGCACCCGCACCACCGCACCGGCACAACGTGGAAGGCTTATCCTATGTACGACTTTGCACACGGCCAGAGCGACTTCTTCGAGGGAGTGACACACTCACTCTGTACGCTTGAGTTCGTACCTCACCGTCCCCTCTACGACCTCTTTGTAGATTGGGTGAAGGAGGGCAAGGAGCTCGACGACAACCGTCCCCGCCAGTATGAGTTCAACAAGCTCAACCTGAGCTACACCCTTATGAGCAAGCGCAACCTGCTCACTCTTGTAAAAGAGAAGCTGGTTAGCGGCTGGGACGACCCCCGTATGCCGACACTCTGCGGTATCCGTCGCCGTGGTTACTCACCCGAGTCAATAAGCAAGTTCATCGACAAGATAGGATATACCAAATACGATGCACTCAACGACATATCACTGCTCGAGTCGGCAGTGCGCGAGGACCTCAACAGCCGCGCCACACGTGTATCGGCGGTCATCAACCCCGTAAAACTCGTGATAACCAACTACCCCGAGGACAAGGTAGAGGAGTTGCAGGCTGTCAACAACCCCGAGGACCCCAACAGCGGTGTACACACAATAGAGTTCAGCCGCGAACTGTGGATTGAGCGCGACGACTTTATGGAGGATGCTCCCAAGAGTTTCTTCCGCCTCACACCCGGACGCGAGGTGCGCCTCAAGAATGCATACATCGTACTGTGCACAGGCTGCAACAAGGACGAGCAGGGCAACATTACCGAGGTACTCTGCGAGTATATCCCCAACACAAAGACCGGCGAATCGGATGCCAACCGCAAGGTCAAGAGCACACTCCACTGGGTGAGCTGCGCACACAGCATCAAGGCCGAGGTACGTCTGTACGACCGTCTGTGGAAGGTGGAGAACCCCCGCGACGAGCTTGCAGCAATACGCGAGGAGAGACAGTGCGACGCACTCACTGCGATGAAGGAGATTATAAACCCCGACTCGCTGAACATACTAACCAACTGCTATGTAGAGAAATATGCGGCTACACTGCCCGCCCTCTCTTACCTGCAGTTCCAGCGCATCGGCTACTTCAACGTTGACCCCGACTGCACTCCCGAGAATCCCGTATTCAACCGCACAGTATCGCTCAAGGATACCTGGAGCAAGATAAAGGGCAAATAAAATACTACAATAACCGAGGGTGTGTTAGAATGAATATTTTAGCACACCCTTTTTCAAATATATAAAATCTCATTCCTATGAGCAACGACAAAGGTATCTTCGAGACAGACGAGTTCCGCAATCTGCTGAACAGATATGAGCAGATGAGAAAAAACGGTACAACCTCCTACTTTGACATCAGCGAGCTTGGCGACCTTCTGTCATACTACCTTACAAACAACAACCACGACGAAGGCGAAGAGATATACAATCTTGCCCAGCGCCTGCATCCGCAGTGCGACGAGACGAAGCGAATGAGAGCACGCATTCTACTTGCTCAAGGATACCCCGAGAATGCGCTGGAGATAATCTCTGCACTCAATAACGACAACGACACACTGCTGCTCAAGGCCGATATACATATGACACTAAAGCAGTACAAGGAGTCGCGCATTGCAGCACGTAAAGTGCTCCACAACTGCAACATCACCGACGACATTGCATACGATGCACTGGAGATAATGCTCGACTGCGGTTTTGCTCAGGAGGTGCAGGAATACGCGACAGAGGGACTGAAGCACTACCCCGGTAACCGCAGCCTGCTCGAAGTTCTTGCCGAGGCCTTCATTGAGCAGCAGAAGATTGACCGCGCAATAGAGATATACAACAATCTGCTCGACGAGAATCCCTACTCGACATTCTATTGGGAACAGCTGGGACATATATATTATATGATAGGACGCTACGGAAAGGCATTGGAATGCTTCGAGTACGAGCTGACAATAGAAGACAACATAGAGTATGCCACAATGATGCAAGGCTTCTGCTACTACAAGCTGCGCGACTACAAACGTTCCATAGAGATATTTACCGCGTTCAAGGAGAGATACCCCGACAGCGTTGTGCCACGCTTTTATATAGCACTGTCGCACAGCCAGATGAACGACAACCTCTCGGCAATGGAAGAGTACAACGAAGTACTTAAGGTAGAGGGTGAAAAGCCCGACTTCAGGATAAGCATAATGCTCGCCTTCATCAACCAGGCGATAATTCTTTTTAATGAAGAAGAAAAATACAACGCGATACGTTGCATTGACTACGCACTGAAAATGGAACTGTCGTCCGACGAGATGAAACAGCTGCTCATTGCCGGCAACCCGTACTACGAGCTCAAGTATAAGGAGAATATGACGTTCGACGAAATCAATTCGACCGAATACAAGGAGTGGACACAGTATGAGCTGCTCTTTGCGCTTGGCACAACGCTTCTTGAAAAGGGATACAGCGAACTGGCCCTTTTACCCCTTGCCAAGGCACACTCTATGGCCCCCGACCCGACTGAGATTGATGCCTATATTGCATATATACTGTTCTACGACAACAAGAACAGGGAGATGCTGGAGGATACAATAAAGAATGCGATAGAGGGAAAGAGCAACAAGCTCTTTGAGCTATTCGGTTTACCCTACAATGCCAATATCTCCCCAGCGGAATTCCTGAGAATCATCGAGAAGGAGAAGATGGCAAACTAAGGTACATTACTGCTATACAAAAGAAACCTGTATAATATATGAAAGAGCGTGCTCA
>JAFYSC010000136.1 GCA_017546635.1 Bacteroidaceae bacterium
AAACCGCCTACCCGCAATTGAATTTCTTTTCGGCGTGCAGTTGGTCTGAAAATTACCTGCTTAAACAGATAAAATTATATGGTGTTCCATTGATATAAGCAAATTACCCACACCTTTTTTCTACTGAGGCACAAAGACATATCCGAAACAGCACTAACACCGTTTGTGTATAAATAAAAATCGGAGCGCACCAGCAGGTGTGCTCCGACTATTGTACAAGTTATTGCCTATTCTTACTTGAGGTTAGAGCAGGGGCAAAGATTGTCCTTCTCAATATCCTTGAAGTAGTTTACAGTACCAACCTTGAGCTCAGCTGTTGCAGCATCGTCGCAAACGATGATACCGTTCTGGTGCATCTGAAGCACGCTGATGGTCCACATCTGAGTGATGCTGCCCTCTACTGCGTGATAAAGAGCCTGAGCCTTGTTGTGGCCGTTAACAAGGATAAGAACCTCCTTTGCATCCATAACAGTACCTACACCAACAGTAACAGCTGTCTTGGGAACCTTATTGATGTCATTGTCGAAGAAACGAGAGTTCGCAATGATTGTGTCGGTAGTAAGAGTCTTGATACGTGTACGTGAGGTGAGTGACGAACCCGGCTCATTGAAAGCGATGTGACCGTCGGGACCGATACCGCCCAAGAACAGGTTGATACCACCGTAAGACTTGATTTTCTCCTCGTAGCGAGCACACTCTGCAACAAGGTCCTCGGCGTTACCGTTAAGGATGTTCACATTCTCCTTCTTTACGTCAACGTGGCTGAAGAAGTTGTTCCACATAAATGAGTGGTAGCTCTCGGGGTGCTCCTCGGGAAGACCAACATACTCATCCATATTGAATGTAACGACATTCTGGAAGCTCACCTTACCCTGGTTGTAGAGGTTGATAAGCTCCTTGTATGTACCAAGGGGAGTACCACCTGTGGGAAGACCAAGTACGAAAGGCTTCTCGGGTGTGGGGTTAAACTCGTTGATTCTCTTTACAACATAAGTTGCAGCCCAGCTTGACAACTGCTGGTAGTTAGGTTCAATAATTAAACGCATAATTGTTTATATTTTAAGGGTTTCTAATAGTTGTATTTTCCTTTTATCTTTAGTCTCTTGTATTGGTTATCGAGTTCCAGAAGCTGCGGAACATATCTCACCTCTCCGTTTATCACGTTCTTCTTGTGCAGTACGAGCACAAGCGTTCCGTCAAAGTCCTTGAATATTGTAGCCTGTCCGTAACCGCCTGTGAGCAACGGCTCTTTTTCCACCGTCCACGGGCCGTTGAGTCCGCAACCTTCCTTGCTGTATGCAACACACAATGCCTCTTCGCCGTCAATCTCTGTCGCGAACATTATTCCGAGCGAACCCTCTTCGGTATCGAAGATGAATGGCCCGTCCATTATGGGCGAGGGAGATTCATTATCATCGCTCCAGCCTTTCTCGTCAGCGTCGAACATTATGTAAGGATCGCCTACCTGCTTGGCGCAATCCTCGGAGAGTCGTATGATTTGCGTTGTTCCAACACCGTCCTGCACCCAATCGTGACTGTAGATTATATAGCCCACTCCATACTCGTCGTATGTGAATGTTGCACAGCGCGATGCCTCTTCGGGCGCAAGCAAAGGCTTTTTTTGTGTCTCTATAGGCTTATAGGGTCCTTGAAGATTATCAGACTGCAACAACTGACAAGAGCGACGCGGAATTGCGGTCGTACCATTTGTTCCTATCACAACGTCGGGACGAGTAAATGTCCCAACGTAATAGTATTTCTTTTTATAACGGTGAATTTCGGGAGCTGTAATTTGCGGCGCTGCGCCCATCCACTGCGTTTCGTCGAGCATAAGCGCATTGAACGGTCCCTGCCACTCGCGCAGATTCTTGCTCTTCCACAGAAATCCGCCATCACCGGTCATATAATATGTGAGATTGTCCCAATCGAGCGAGATAAAGGGGTTGCGCATATTCATCGTGTCTATTGACACGGTGCGCACAGGCGAGCCGTCGGGAGTATCGAGCGTCCAGACCTTTTCGCCCTGTTGTCTGCACGACGATGCAAACATTATAATCATCAGATATATGACAATAGTGTGTTTCATTACACCCTTTATTCATTAAAATCGGCAAAAACGCGAAACCAAGTTCCGGTATCTTTCACAGCGAGTGCGACCAGTTTTCGCGGTTTACCGCAAAGATAAACATTTTTATGCAATTCAAAAACGGTTTTATAAAATATTACACTTTTTTTGAGCGCAACAACTCCCATTAGTTTGTTTATTCAACAAACAAACAAGCATTTACCTATTCTCCAACTAAAAACTAAAGGGTTATGAAAAAGTTTCTATTTTTTCTTGTGACGTTGACTCTTTGTGTAGCGGACACAACATTCGCACAGAGCAAAAAAATGACCAAGACCGAGCGCGAGGCTGCGTGGCGAGCCGAAAGGATGAAAAAGCGTGCAGCAGAGGAGGCACGCGAAGCGAGCGAGGACTCGCTTGCCTTTGTACAGGCTATAGATGCCATACGCAATGGCTCGTGGGCATTGGAAGCATCGAACATCACATTCAGGAACGGTGTCACCCGCTTTGTGACCGAGAGCACAAATTATGTATCGGTAAACAACGGGCAAGGCGTTGTACAGACTGCATTCAACAATGCAAACGTATACTCACCCAACGGCCTGGGAGGAGTGACCCTCGAGGGTGCAGTGAGCGGCGAGCGTATGAGCCGCGACAAGGACGGCAACGTCTATTACAGCTATACTATTCAAGGTTCGAACATCTCGGCTATCGTATATGTGACAATTGCAGCCAACAGCAACCAGGCAAGCGCACGCATCGACCCCAACTTCAGCGGCAACACAATGACAATGAACGGTTATATCTACCCCTACTCAACAGCCGGCGTGTTCCAGGGAACAGCATCGTTCTACTGACTGACCAATGACAATTGGTTGTGGGCACCTCCGCCTCCACCTCTGCCACAGCGCCCCGTTACGCCACCGTTTGCGGGCAATACACGTCCATTTTCACCCGCACACCCTATGCGCCCTGTAGCGCCCATAATGCGTCCAGGCAGCGGCACCACCGGTCCTCCCGGCTTTTCGCCTTGACAAGCATATTCATAATAAATACAGCTAGAGGTTGAATAAAAAGAGTGTCCCCCCCTTTTATTCAACCTCAAACAATATGAGGGTACCCTTTTACTATTGGGCTACCCTCATATTATATTCCAAAAACAGAGAATTACTCGGGAATCATACTTACCTCAATCATATTGCCCTGCTCAAGAATGTAGACAAGGAATTTGCGTATATCCTCTTTTGTCACGCTCTTCACAAGCTCCTGATAATTTGTGTAGACATCCTCATTGTCGAAATAGTAACGATAGAGACGGTAGCTCCAAGAGCCGTTTTCCTTCTCGGCCTCGTCGAATGAACGTAACATATAACTGCGTACTTTCTCTATATGTACCTCCGAAGGACCTTCCTGTGCCATCTTCTGCAGCTCGCGCACAACAATTGCAGCAAGCTCCTCGCGGCGCTCGGGTGCCATATTGAACGATATGCTCAGCTGGAACTCACCCTTGGGATATTTGCTCACCGAGCCGCTTACGCCTACTCCGTATGTACCGCCCTCTTTCTCGCGAATTTCCTCGGTATACACAATGTCGAGTATCTGGTCGAGATAGCTCATAAGCAAGCCGTTCTTTTGCGTTCCCTCGATATTGCCCGAATATATGATAGCCTCGGTACCCGTGGGAGTCTCCATCTTGTTCCTGAAATTATTGCGGTACACTCCTGTGCGAATATCAACACCGTCGTCCATAATCTCCTCCATTCGTCCACCAGTGGGAAGAGCACCTATATACTGCTCTACAAGAGGCTGGAGAGAAGCAAGCTCCACGTTACCCACAATCACAAATACAAAATCCGAAAGGTCGCTCACGCGGTCGTTGTACATCTCCATCATACGGGCGTAGTCCACGCTGTCAATATCCGACGCAAGGATAGCCTTGGCACGGGGATGGTTATTGTATAGCGCCACCTTCATTGTATCCGAGAATGCAGTGTTGGGATTAAGGTTACGGTCCTTGAGTCTGTTTTTCATACGGCTCATATAGCTCGCGTACGCCTTCTCATCCATACGGGGTGCTGTCACCTGCAGATAGATGAGCTGGAACATTGTCTCAATATCCTTGGGAGAGCAGCCTGCCTCTATGCGGTCGTAGATGTCCGTTGCCCACACGCGCGATGTTGCTGTGTTTCCGGCAAGTTTCTTGCCAAGCATAGTAGCGTCGAAGTTGCCGCATCCGCCCATAGGAACGACATTGTTCATAAAGGCAATGTTCAGCCTGTCGCTGTCGGGGTAACGGTTTGTTCCACCGTTGCTGTATCCAGCGAGTGTCACCTGGTCGGCATTGAAATCGGTGGGCTTTACAACCACCTTTATGCCATTCTCGAGCGTCCACACAGTTGAGCCCCATACACCCTCTTCGCTCTTTGCCACCTTGCAGCCCTGGGGCAACTGCGCCAACAAAGGCTCGTCGCTTGCGTTGTCCACGTAAGGAGCAACCTCCATTTGGGGCAATGCAGCCAACAGCGCTTCAATATCGCTCTTTCCGGGATATACAACACCCTCTTTCTCGGGAGCGTATGATATTGCCACACGGTTCTCGTCGGTGATGAGCATAGGAATAACCTTGTTTACCTCGTCGAGCGTGATTGAGGTGTATATCTCCTTAGAAAGCTCATAGTCGGTTTGAGGGTCGAGCATTGCCTCGCTGTTGAGGAAGTGCTCCACACAACCGTTCACATAGTAATTATTGTCGCGTTTGTCGCGCTCGGCATACCAGCTCTCGTTCGATGCAAGGTACGATGCCTTTACGCGGGAAAGCTCCGACTCGGTAAATCCATAGCGACGTGCACGTTCTACCTCGGTAAAGACAATAGGAATTGCCTGCAGAATCTGCTCGGGCTTGCAGGTAACAGCTATTGTAAAGGATTTTTTCATTGCAGTGAGAACATATCCTCCGTAACCCACTCCTGCCGACATATAAGGAGGATTCTCCTTGGATGCCTTCTCGCCGAAACGCTGGTTGAGCATTCTTATTGCCATACTGTATATTGCCGACTGGCGGAGATACTCCTTGGTGTTGAGTGCCTCACGCGAGGGAGCATCGTGCTTGAACATCATCTGCAGGCTGTAGTTCTGCTGTTCCTTGTCGGTAGCCTGTGCAAATATCATCTCCTTATTGTCTTCAACGGGATAATATACACGTTCAGCAGGTTTCTTGGCCTTTTTGATTTTTGAGAAAATCTTGCGCACTTTCTTTTCCATCTGGTCTACGTCGATATCACCCACAATGATAATTCCCTGAAGGTCGGGACGGTACCACTTTTCGTAGTAGTCGCGTAGCACCTGATGGGGGAAGCTGTCAATAACCGACATTATACCAATGGGCAAGCGCTCGCCGTAACGGCTGCCGGGGAACACCAGGGGCAACACCTGCTCGGTCATACGCATTGAAGCGCTTGTACGCTGGCGCCACTCCTCGTGTATCACGCCTCTCTCGCTCTCAATCTCGGCCGCGTTGAGCAGAAGTCCATCGGCCCAGTCGTGCAGAATCCACAGACAGGAGTCAATCGCACCCTCCACTGTCACGGGTACGTTGTTGATGTTGTACACCGTCTCTTCAATAGAGGTATAGGCATTGAGGTCGGCACCGAACTTGACACCTATTGTCTCGAGGTAGTTTATGAGCGACTTTCCGGGAAAGTGCTTTGTACCGTTGAAGCACATATGCTCAAGGAAGTGCGCAAGACCGCGCTGGTGCTCCTCCTCCTGTATGGAGCCCACCTTCTGTGCAATATAAAAATCCACTTTTTTCTCGGGCTTGGCATTATGACGTATGTAATACGTCAGGCCATTCTTCAGCTTACCTATTCTGAAGCTCGGGTCAACCGGCAACTGTTCCCCTGCATTCTGTGCAATGGCGGGAAGTGCCATAATCAATGCTACTACGAGCACCGATGCTTTTCTAATTAAATTTCTCATTGTTTTAGAAGCTGTTTAAATTTCTAAAAAAAGTTATTATTATATTGGAAGCCGTTATTTCGTTGTTTTTTATGTTCAAAACTGCCCGTTTTCTTCTTTCTCTCGGTTACGTAGCCCGCTACGCGCCCTCGAAAAATAATAAAAC
>JAFYSC010000137.1 GCA_017546635.1 Bacteroidaceae bacterium
AAAAAATCGCAAGCAAGCTCAAATGAGAGACCAAAAAAACTTTTATCGGACACCAATAAAATAAAACAGATACCGCTTCACTGGCAACTCTTAAAAATTCATAAAGGAGAATACGCAAAAACTTTATTTGCAAAAAAGAGTTATCATATTTGTCCATTATAAAAAAAATATATACTTTTATAAAAACAAACACACACAAATCCAATTTATTATGAGAAAATTACTTAATATAGCAGCATTGGTACTGCTTGCAGCAAGCTGCTCACAACCGCGCACAGCAGCTCCCGACGTAATCCCAATGCCACAGAGCTACAATCTGCAGCAAAGCACATTTGCTACAAACAACAGCACAACCGTTACAATATCGGCACCGCAGGAAGCAAAAGCAAGATTGGAAGAGTATATAGGAGGCACACTGCCGTTTGCCATTGCCGAGGAGCAGAACAGCAACAGCATTGCCCTCATCACACGCGACAGCGTAGACGGAATTTCCTCACCCGAGGGTTACAGGATAACCACCAACAACAAAGGAATCACCATTGAGGCTACCGGCGAAGCTGGACTCTTTTACGGACTGCAGACAACAGTGCAGCTCATTGACAACGAAGGAGCGATGCCCCACGGTACAATTGTCGACGAGCCCCGTTTCGAGTACAGAGGAATGATGCTCGACGTATCGCGTCACTTCTTCGACAAGAATTTTGTACTAAAGCAGATAGATGCAATGGCACGCTATAAGATGAACCGCCTGCATCTGCACCTCACCGACGCTGCCGGCTGGCGTATCGAGATAAAAAAATACCCCCGCCTCACACAGCTTGGCGCGTGGCGCGACGACCCCAACTGGAAAGTATGGTGGAACAGCGGACGCAAGTACGTTGAAGAAGGCAGCGAGAATGCCTTTGGAGGCTACTACACACAGGATGACATACGCGAGATGGTTGCATACGCAGCCGAGCGTCACATAACCATAATTCCCGAGATTGAGATGCCCGCCCACAGCGAAGAGGCGCTCACTGCCTACCCCGAGCTCTCGTGCACACACGAGCCCTACAAGCAGGCCGATTTTTGCGTGGGCAACGAAAAGACATTCGAGTTCCTCGAGGGTGTGCTCTCCGAGGTCATAGAACTATTCCCTTCGGAATATATACACATTGGCGGCGACGAGGCAGCCAAGCAGTCTTGGCCCGACTGTCCCCTGTGCCAGAAGCGTATGAAAGAGGAAGGACTCAAGGATGTAGACGAGCTCCAGAGCTACCTCATACAGCGCATTGAACGCTTCGTAAACAGCAAAGGCCGACAGATAATAGGCTGGGACGAGATTCTTGACGGCGGACTTGCACCCAACGCGACAGTAATGTCGTGGCGCGGAACCGAGGGTGGAATAACAGCTGCAAACTCGGGACACAAGGCAGTTATGAGCCCCGGCACATTCTGCTATCTCGACCAGTATCAGGATGCCCCCCACACACAGCCCGAAGCAATTGGCGGATACCTTCCCCTGAAGAAGGTATACAGCTACGACCCTGTTCCGCAGGAGATGGAAAGCGAGAAGGTGAAATACATCTACGGTGTCCAGGGTAACCTGTGGGCCGAATACATCCCCACCCCCGAGCATATGGAGACAATGATGTATCCCCGTATACTTGCCGTTGCCGAGGTTGGCTGGACACAACCCCAGAACAAGGAGTACGACAATTTCCGCAACCGTGCACTCACCGCTGTAGAATACCTCAAGAGCAAGGGATATACACCTTTCGACCTTGCAAACGAGACAGGCAACCGCCCCGAAGCAGATACTCCTGTTGAGCATCTTGCACGTGGCAAGAAGGTGACATACGCCCCCGAGGCACCCTACTACGAGGGATACGCGGCAGGCGGCGACAGCACCCTTGTCGACGGTAACCGCGGAGCGTGGAACAACAACGATGGAGTATGGCAGGGCTTTATCAAAGGCGGTGTGGACGTAACGATAGACCTTGGCGAGGTTACACCAATCACAACCGTCAATGCCGACTTTATGCAAATTTGCAACCCCTGGATATTTATGCCCACAGAGGTCATAATATCGGTGTCGGACGACAACGAGACATTCACAGAGCTCACACGCATTGAGCACGAGCTTGTGATGGACGATGCACTCACATTCAAGAACTTCGGCTGGCAAGGCGAGACAAATGCCCGTTACGTGCGCTATGTGGCACGCATCGGCAAGAAAGGCGGCTGGCTGTTCACCGACGAGATTGTAATAAAATAACCGCTCTACAAATTAAGAGACTGGTATGGCACATTCATACCGGTCTCTATTCATATTAAAAAACTTTAACAACCGAATTTATGAAAAGTAAGAGACTATTTGCAACAATGCTTGCAGCAGCAATGCTCCCCGCAGGCATTATGGCACAGACGGAGGTAAATCGCGAGAAATATCCCGATTATACCGACAAGACAAACCCCAATTGGTCGCTATTGGAAAAGAGAGTGCCCAATAATGGAGCTATGCGTGCCGGCACACAAGGCGAGCGTCCCGCATACGTAAACAATGCCGAGCAGAAATTCTTCCCGCCCGTATTCAACCAGGACGGAGGCTCGTGCGGCTCGGCATCGCGCATCAGCTATATGTTCACATACGAGCTCAACGCCTACCGCGACCTCGACGGCAAGAAACCCGAGAACTACTACCCCTCGCACTTCGTGTGGCTGCTCACCAACGGAAACTCGGGCAAGAACGAGTTTGTGACAAGCATCGGCGTACCCTCGGCAGCCACATACGGCGGACAGACATACTCCGAGTTATTCGGCAGCCAGGATTGTGCCGACAATGACTTCGGTTGGATGCAGGGCTACGACAAATGGTTCGAGGCAATGCACAACCGTATGATAGAGCCTTCGAACTTCCCGCTGCACGTAGGCACCGAGGAGGGTCGCGAGGCAGTGAAGAACTGGCTCTGGAACCATAATGGCGACAGCGACTTCAAGGCCGGCGGTATCTGCGGTATCGGTCTTGCGAGCGTCGACGGAAATTACGAAGGCAAGATACCCAACACCACAGCGAACAGCGCAGCAGGCGTTGTGGGCAAGAAATATGTAAAGGCGTGGGGACCGCAGGTGGACCACGCAATGACAATCGTGGGCTACGATGACCGCATTGAGTTTGACATTGACGGCGACGGAGTTTACGGCGAGAAGGATGCCGACGAGGTTGGTGCCTGGATTATTGTGAACTCCTGGGGCGACTGGTGGGGCAACAACGGCTTCATCTACTGTCCCTACGCATACGGAGGCTCATCGTTCAGCAACGGCAAATTCTCGAACAGTTGGTGGGCACCCGAGATTTATCAGGTGCGCAAGGACTACCGTCCACTGCGTACCATAAAGCTGGAGATGGACTACTCGCGCCGAAGCGAGCTTCATCTGTCGGCAGGAATCTCATCGGACATCAACGCCACAGTACCCGAGAAGACCGTAGCATTCGAACACTTCAAATATGCAGGTGACGGTAACTACGGAAATACCAATCCTGCCCCCGAGATTCCCATGCTCGGACGTTGGGCCGACGGCAAGCTGCACAGCGAGCCTATGGAGTTCGGCTACGACCTTACCGACCTTACCGAGGGCTTCGACAAGAGTATGCCGCTGAAGTACTTCTTCATTGTGAACACCAAGAGCTGGGCACAGGGCAAGGGAACAATACACAACGCCTCAATCATAGATTACGAATATAATCTCGAAGGCATTGAAAGTCCTTTTGTGATACCCAACGGTGGTGTGGAGATAAGAAATGCCGGTGAGCAGACAATAATATCGGTTGTTGTGTACGGCGAGCCTTTCTACGCACCGCAGAACGTGTCACTTGCCGGAAGAACACTCCTTTGGAACGCTCCAATGGCATCATCGTACAAGATTGAGGGATACAACATATACCACAATCAGGAGTTTATCGCAAGGGTGGCTGCTACCGACCAGAG
>JAFYSC010000138.1 GCA_017546635.1 Bacteroidaceae bacterium
AGGCTTAACAGAACATATACTGCGCTCGAAAAAGAGCCGCAAAACGCACAAATACAACAGGGGTTTTTTAATGCTTTCCCCACTTGCTGGGACGATTTTAACTCCACATATAGATACTGCGACAATGCCGGGTATGATTTATCAATGTACAACAATGCTTATAAACATATAAAAGCTTTGGGAAATTGTACAGCGATAAATGACACTCTTTTTTGCAAAAGAGTTATTTCCCTGTCTGTAGGAGCTTCTCTCGACGTCGATGCACCTAACCATCTGCAAGAATTACTGCACAATACAATGCAACAGAAAAACGATGTGCTTTTACATTGCCTGTTGCAAATAGAAAAAGGGCATCAAATGCAATTTTGGCAATTTTATTGGTCAAATATAGTAGACGGGCAAAGCCAACAACAAGAGTTTGAGGCATTTTATAATATCAATAAAGAGAAATATCCTTGTTTAATGAAGATAATGTCCATTGCTTTTGAATATTTTAATAACAATATTCTTTTTATGGAAGATTTTAAGCGTGAAATGAACTGCTATAAAAATCAGTAATAGGAATATTCTTTTCTGTTTACTCTTCAGTTCTACATATATTATTCCCCATTTTTTTATACCTTTGCCTAAGAATAATTGAATAGCTACTATGGGACGCAAAAAATTTTCAGAAAAGGAGATAAACATCATTCGTAAATTGCTTGCTAGCAAGATGACAGCCAAAAGAGGGCAGCAAAAGATGGTGCGCCACACGTTGCGTACGGTCTTTGAATTCAATATTTCCGATTATAATGTCCCAGGAAAGGCTTTCTCGCCCGAGGACCTCGACGAGTGCGTACGTCGCGGACGCATTCAAGTTCTCGATGATGCTACAATTGAGGCTATGAAGCTGCGTCACGCCGAGAAGAAACAGCACGAAGCAGCGCTGCAACAGGCCGAGGCTGTTGCCAACGGCGATGTTGTCGACTGGCAAAAGGTACTCGAGGAGTGGAATGCCTATTATGGCGTGAATAATGCAGAGGGTAACGAGGAGTAAGATATTTCTCTTTTAAGACAGTTAAAAATAATTCGGATAGCAACACTGTCGCTGCTATCCGATTGCTGTATATAGCTTTTTTACTCGGTAATATCTTTAGTATACCATTTTGCAGGTTGGCTGCCCATAATGAATGTGAGCGTGCTGCCTGCCTTTATGTCGCTGTGGTTGATGTAGGGGAGTGTGTACTCCTTGCCGTCGAGCAGCACCGACTGTATGTATTTGTTTGTGCTGCTGTTGCTCTGTGCCTCAACCTTGAATGTACCGCCCTTTACTGCAAGCTGTGCGCTTGTCACAGCGGGTGTACCGAACCAGTAGCGTGCACCGGCGGGCTCTACCTGGTAGAATCCGAGTGCCGACATTATGTACCAGGCCGACATCTGGCCTACGTCCTCGTTGCCTGCAAGTCCGTCGAACTTGTCGCTGTAAAGGGTGGTCATCACCTCGCGTATGCGGTCGGCTGCCTTGTGGGGTGCGCCCAGCATTGTGTACATATACAGTATGTGGTGCGAGGGCTCGTTGCCGTGGGCAAACTGTCCTATGAGTCCCGAGATGTCGGGTGAGGGGTCGCCCTCAATTACCGAGGGAAGGTTGAAAAGAGAGTCGAGCTGTACGAGCATCTTCTCCTTGCCACCGAAGCATTGTGCCATTCCTGCTACGTCCTGGGGTACGAGCCAGGTGTACTGCCAGGCGTTACCCTCGCAGTAGTCGTCGTCGCGGTGTGCCGAGAAGAAGGGGTTGAAGGGTTCGTTGAACTCGCCAGTTGTCTTGCGTCCGCGCACCAAGCCTCTCTCGGGGTCGAAGAATGTGCGGTACGAGTGGCTGTTCTTTGTGTGCATTGCTGCATCGTCGCTCAGTCCGAGGGCTGCGGCTGCTGCGGCTGCCGCTCCGTCGGCAATGGCATATTCCATATCAAATGCCACCGACTCCTTGAAAAGGTCGCAGGGGATAAAGCCGTACTGCTTGCGCAGGTCGCGGCCGCGCTCGTTCTGTGCAATGGTCTTGAGTATTGTTTCGTAGGCGTGCTGACGGTCGATGCCCTCAACGTTCTTGACAATAGCGTCGGCTACAACGATGATACCGGGGTCGCCCACCATACAGTCGGTCTCGCAGCCCCACAGGTGCCATACAGACAGACGGCCCTGCTTGTCGCAGATGTCTACCATCGTTGCGGCAAAGTCGGCAAAGCGCTCTCCTTCGATGATGCTCATAAGGGGCATCTTGGCACGATATGTGTCCCACAGCGAGAATATGCTGTACATATTGTGTGTGCTGTTGTATACGTTGCCGTCGGCTCCTCGGTAGTCGCCGTTGACGTCGTTGAAGAGCACGGGCGCTGTCATTGCGTGGTACATTGCTGTGTAGAAGGTTGCTGCGGGCATTACGTCGCTGCTCTCTATGCGTATCTTGCCGAGCTCCTGTTCCCACGCTGCGTCGGCAGCCTGTGCCACCTTGTCGAACTCCCAGTGGGGCAGCTCGGCTGCAATGGCGGCCTTTGCTCCCTCGATGCTGACGGGCGAGATACCCACCTTCACAAGGAGCTCTTCGCCGTCGGTTGTGGCGAACGATGCGCGTCCGTACATATTGCCCTCGCCCTTGAGCTCAAATGTGTCGAAGGGCTTTGAGAACTCTGCTGCAAAGTATATTTTCTGGTTCTTTGCCCAGCCGGTGGAGTAGCGGTAGCCTGTCACCACGGTGTTGCCCTCGGCGTTCATTGAGGTCTCGGTCGATTTGTCCCAGCAGCCACCGTTCTCAAGGTCGATGACTATAGCTGCGTCGCTGGCAGCGGGGAATGTGTAGCGGTGCATACCTACACGGGCTGTGGCTGTCACCTCGGCCTTTACACCGTAGCGTGTGAGGGGTACGCTGTAGTATCCGGGCTTGGCAACCTCCTGTGTGCGGTCGGCGGGCGACCATAGTCCCGATTTCTCATCGTCGAGTGTGCCGCGCGAGTATGTAACCTCTCCTGTGACGGGCATCACTGTAACGTCGAACAGGTCGCCTATTCCTGTTCCGCTCAGGTGGGTGTGCGAGAATCCTATCACAGAGTTCTCATCCTGATGATAGCCCGAGCACCAGTCCCACGTGGTAGTTACGCTCGTGGGGCCCAGTTGCACCATTCCAAAGGGTACGTGTGCACCCACAAATACGTGTCCGTGTCCGCCCGAACCAATGAGGGGGTTGACGTACGATGTCAGTTTCTCGGCCTCGGGAGCGGGCTGTGTGCAGGCCGCAAGGAGCATTGCACCTGCCATCAATATGTTTGTTATCTTCATTTCGGTTGTGCTTTTAGTTTGAATGTGATGTGTTTCTTGTCGAGCAGCTCACGGTGTGTGATGCGGTACTTCTTGAGGGGTGTACCTCCCAAGGTCATGCTCTCTATGTAGTGGCAGTTGCTGTCGGGGCGTGTAGCCTCAATTACAACAGTTCCGTTGGCTGTCTCAATCTCCACACGGTCGAATGTGGGTGTGGTGAGTGTGTAGTAGGGCTCCGATGGGGTGTCGGGGTAGAGTCCCATCATTGAGAATACTGCCCACGCCGACATTGTTCCTGTGTCGTCGTTGCCGGGAATGCCGTTGGGCTTTGCCGTGAAGCAGCTGTCGAGCAGTGTCTTTACCTCGCGCTGTGTGCGCCACTCCTCGCCCTTGAAGCGGCTGAAGAGGTAGGGGTATACAATGTCGGGCTCGTTGGCGGGGTCGTAGTGCTTCTCGTCGAACACATACTGCAGGCTCTTTACGTATGCCTTGTTTCCGCCCATAAGGCGTGCAAGGCCGCTGACGTCGTGCGGAACGGCAAATGTGTAGCTCCACGCCGAGCCTTCGTGGAAGCCGGGGATATTCTCAAAGTTCTTTCCTGTGGCTGCATCAAAGTCCTCGAGGAACTTGCCCTCCTTTGTGATGGGGCGCAGCGTGCCGAATTCCTTGCAGAAGTAGCGGCGGTACGACTGTGAGCGCTTGAGGAACTCCTTTGCCTCTTTCTTGTATCCCAGCGAGTCGGCCATCTGCGATATTGCATAGTCGGCAAGGCAGTACTCCAGGGCGTGCGATACGGAGTTGTCGCCCGAGAGGTCGTTGGCAAAATAGCCCAGCGGAATATAGCCGTGCTCTATGTAGGGGTCGATGTCGGGGCGTATGGGGTTATCCTTTCCGGGTGTCACGGCCGACTTGAGCATTGCCTTGTATGCAGTCTCGTAGTCGAAGTCGCGCAAGCCCTTCACGTAGCTGTCGGCAATGACAATGGCGGCGGGGTCGCCCTCCATTGTGTATGTCTCGCGTCCGAAGAGCTCCCAGCGTGGCAACCAGCCCCACTCGTTGTACATATCTACCATTGAGCGCAGCATATCTGTCTGGCGCTCGGGATATACGAGGGTCAATAGCTGGTGCAGGTTGCGGTAGGTGTCCCACAGCGAGAAGATTGTGTAGCGTGTGTGGTCGCTCTTGGCGGTGAGTCCGCTCTCCATCTGCGGGTATTCCCCGTTGATGTCGCTCACTATGCTGGGGTGGATAAGCGCGTGGTAGAGCGCTGTGTAAAAGACGGTCTTCTGTTCGTCGGTGCCGCCGCTCACCTTGATGCGTCCAAGGTCGCTGTTCCACTGGTTACGGGCTGCAGTCCTCAGTTCGTCGAAACTAAGGCCGTGCTGCTCCCTGTCGAGGTTCTCGCGGGCATTCTCGGTGGATACGAACGATACGCCCATACGCACTGTAATCTGCTCGTCCTGCTGCAGGTTGTCGTATGTGAACCAAAAACCTACGTCATCGCCCGATATTTCGCGGTTGTAGTTGGTGTATAGCTTGTACTCGCCGTCGTCAACAGTCCACTCGGCCTCAACGCCCTGGAGCAGGGGCTGCTTTTTCCAGTATCCGCTCTTTGTGGGGGTCTTGTCGACGCGCATCACAAAGTAGATGGGGAACACTGCGTTCGTTGTGTAGCAGAATGTGCCCAGGAGCTTCACTCCCTCAATCTCGGTGGCGCTCACGCGGCGCACCATCGCTCCGCTCTCGTTGCTGAGTCCCTGTCCCAGGTTGAGCAGGATGTTTCCTTTGCCGGCAGGGAAGGTGTAGCGCTCGCACGAGCTGCGGGTGGTTGCCGTAACCTCGGTCCTTATGCCGTACTTGCTGAGGCTGTTGGCAAAGTATCCGGGGGTTGCAACCTCGTCGGTGTACTCCGAACCGTAGTTGTGGTAGTCTACGTCGAGCTCGCCTGTCGTGGGCATCACGAGCAACGACGATGCCTCGGGACAGCCTACGCCGCTCAGTGCCACGTGGGCGTATCCTGTGAAATATTTGTTGCTGTACTCGTATGGTGCCGACCACCAGCGCTTGTCCTTGTCGTAGACGTTGATGTCGGAGCCCATCACGTTGAACGGCACAACCGACATCATTCCGCTGGGGCACAATGCTCCGGGGTTGGTGGTGCCGAAGTTGGTGGTGCCGATGAACGGGTCGACCCAATCGGCAGGCTCTTGCGCCTGCAGGCCCATTGAAAGGAGCAGGGTGGCGGCCATCAGAAGTTTCTTTTTCATAGCTTGTCTGTTTACGTTGTGTTATTTGTCCAGCTCGCTGAGTGCGAATGAATAGGCACCCATACATATAGCCTGGCTCGCTCCCAGGCGCGAGATTGCTACGCCCACTCTCTTCTGTGTGTCGTACTCGACGGTGCGCTCGCTGCCGTACACCTTGATGGTCTTTACCTCGCCCTTGGCGAATGCTGCGAACTCCTCGGGGTTGTCGAGGTCATATACTTTCATCTGTACAAGGTTTACCTCCTCGCCTTTGAGGGTGCGTAGCTTGGAGCGCATCTCCTGGAGCAGTGCGGGCATAATCCAGCGGCTCGCAGCGGTAACGCCGCCGCCAAGGACAACCAGTCCGTCGGTTATTGTGACGGCTGTAGCAATGGCTGCTCCTGCTACCTTGCCCATTGTGGCAAATGCCTCGCGTGCAGCCTCCTGGTTGCCGGGACGTGTGCCGTCGGCAATCTCGCAGATGTCCTTGGGGGTAAGGCTGTGTTCAGTGTCGCCCGACTTCTCGCCATAGACACGCTGTACGGCGCGGATAGAGACTCCCTCCTCGACAATCACGTCGGGCATCATTGTGTGGGGCAGGCAGAATGTCTCGACGCAGGAGTTGTCGCCGCGGTTGAGGCGGTTGTCGACAACTACGCCAATGCCGAATCCTGTACCGAAGGTGTATCCTATGAGGTTCTTGTATTGCTTGGGTGAGCCGAGCTCCCTGAGGCGTGCGTTAATCTCGGGCAGGATGCCGCCGAGTGCCTCGCCGTAGGCGTACAGGTCGCCGTCGTTGTTTATGAATACGGGAATGCCGAATTTGTCCTGGAGGAAGGGGCCGAGTGCCACGCCGTCGCGGAACGAGGGGAAGTTGGGCAGGTAGCCGCCTATGATGCCGCGGGGATAGTCGGCGGGGCCAGGGAAGGCAAAGCTTATTGCCACGGGCTTCTCGTCGAGTTTCTCTATTACCTGCTCAAAGCCCGCTACAATTGTTGCAAGGCATTTGTCGAGGTCGTGTGCGTTCGAGGGCATCGATATTGGGTCGATGATGAACTTACCGGCTTTCATTGCGCTGAATACGAGGTTTGTACCTCCTGCATCGAGAGTAATTACGATGCGATTGTCGTTACTGTACATAGGTTATATTTGTTAGAGTTTATTTATTTAATTTGCTTGTGTATTTCTTTATGATTGAGAGTGTTGTGTGGTCGCAGTCGAATACCGAGTACCAGCCTTGAGGCTCGTGCGGGGGGTCGCAAAGGTAATCGTTGCCTGCGTTCCATACCTCATTGGCGGGACGTCCGCTGCCTCCCCAGCCCCAGAAGTTGCAGCCGGCAATTACGTTGCCCTCGGCTGCGCTTCTTGCTATGTGGTCGAATACGTAGCTGTAGAGGATGTCGCGGCTCTCTACGTCGTTCGAAAGGTCGTTCTTGTTGTCGCGGCGGCAGAATCCGAACTCCTCTATCACCATAGGCTTGTTTATGAGCTTGCTCATCTCAATGTGCAGGTCGATGTAGTCACCCGTGCGCTGGCACGCTTTCTGGATGTCGGCATCGGGGGCGGTGCGGCTTGCCCAGCCCCAGTTGAGTGGCCATATATGCACTGTAAGATAGTCTATATTGGGATCGCCGTGAATGAACTCGCAGGCGTGTCTGTCGGCCTCGCAACCGTAGAGACCCTCGCTTCCTGTGGATACAAGGTGATTGCTGTCGATGCTCTTTATTATGCGGGCGCTTCTCGAGAGCCAATCGGCCATAAGCTTGTTGTTCTCCTTTGAGAACGGGCGCGGCTCATTGCATATTTGCCAAGCCATAATCGAGGGCTCGTCCTTGTAGTAGCGGCCTGTGATGCTGTTCTTGCGCGATACTATTGCCCTGACGTGGTTGTAGTACATCTCCAGTGCGCGTTTCTCGCGTACAAAGTCCGACGAGTATTTCACATAGTCGTTGTATCCCTCGCCCGAGGCATTGGGTGAGTCGCCGTAGCCGCACTCGCGCAGGTAGAACCCGAAGCCGCCGCTCCAGTCCCACGAGTTTGTGAGGTATATCACTGCGGTCATTCCCCGCTTCTCAAGCTCGGCAAGGGTGTAGTCGAGTCCAACGAGCAGCGTGTCGTTGAGCTCTCCTGGCTTGGGCTGCAGGTAGGGCTTTACGCTGTTGGCATTTGCGCTTCCCGCATCGGCTCCGGCAAGGATGCGCAGGTTCTCCACGCCCAGTGCCTTGAGGGCATCGAGCTCCTTGCATAGTCTATCGCGGTTGCCGCCCTCTCCGGTAGAACCCAGGATGGGGGCGTACCAGAAGTTAGTGCCAATGAAATAGTAGGGCTTGCCGCCACGCATAATCTGCGTGCCTTCAATGGTAATGAAACTGTTTTCAGGTGTTGCGCTCACAACTGTGCTGTCCTGTGCACTGTTGCTCTCTTTTGTCCCGCTGTTCTTGCCGTTGCAGGCCGAGGTTACTCCTGTTGATAATATTAACATAAAGAGTATCAGTTGGTTGAGTTTTCTGGTGTGCATAATTAAGCAATATAATGTTATTTATTTTTGCGAATATAAGAAGAAACGAGCGAGAAATATCAAGCTTGCTTGAATATTTTTCACAGCGAGTGCCAAATTATATCAGCCGCAAGGCTAATAAGAGAACTTTTTAGAAATCTGAACAGCTTTTATATTTATTATGTGGCGAGAGGATTTTTTATCTGTTGACGGACGTTTTTCTATAACTTTTGTCTGTTATGTGCGGCCAATTCTTTATAAATCGAAAAATATTTTAATAAGTCGAATTGGTTTCTTATCTTTGTTGCGTTAATTTAGGCGCAATGGGGCTGTTGCAACAGGTGTAATATTCCCTTTTTGCTTCTTAATGAAAAAACTATGAAACTGAATATCATTGTATTGGCAAAGCAGGTCCCCGATACACGCAATGTGGGGGGCGATGCGATGAATGCCGACGGCACAATCAACAGGGCGGCGTTGCCTGCCATATTCAATCCCGAGGACCTCAATGCGCTTGAACAGGCGTTGAGGCTCAAGGAGGAGCACCCCGGCAGTAGAATCACAGTGCTCACGATGGGTCCGCAGCGTGCAGCGGATATTCTGCGCGAGGCTCTATACCGTGGAGCCGACGAGGCGGTGCTGCTCAGCGACCGTGCCTTTGCCGGTGCCGACACGCTCGCAACGTCGTATGCGCTTGCTGCTGCAATAAAAAAGATAGGCAGCTGCGATATTGTGCTGTGCGGCCGTCAGGCTATCGACGGAGATACGGCACAGGTCGGTCCTCAGGTGGCCCAGCAGCTTGGTATTCCGCAGGTTACATACGCACGGCGAATAGTGTCGTTGCAGGACGGCCATATAACCGTGGAGCGTGGCATTGAGAATGGAGTGGAGACTGTAAAGGCTCCCCTGCCGCTGTTGCTGACGGTTGACGGCGCTGCTGCCGAGTGCCGTCCGCAGAATGTGTACAGAATGTTGCGCTTCCACCGTGCGGCAACCCCCACGGAGCAGGCTGCCGAGGGATTCAGATACTCTGCGCAGGTTGCAGCCGACGAGGCTCTCACAATAAAGGAGTGGACTCTTGCCGATGTTGGCGGCGATGCCTTGCGTTGCGGATTGTCGGGTTCTCCCACAAAGGTTCGCAAGGTGGAGAATATAGTCTTTCAGGCAAAAGAGAGTAAGCGTTACACTGCTTCCGACGAGGATATAAAGTCCCTTGTCGGTGAGCTATTGTCCAATCATACAATAGGATAAACTTATGAACAATATATTAGTCTACTGCGAACTTGATGCAGCCCGTGTTGCCGAGGTGAGCCTGGAGCTGCTGAGCAAGGGGCGTGAGCTTGCCAACCGTCTGGGGGTGAAGCTCGAGGCTGTGGCATTGGGTGGTGACCTTTCTTCGGTTGAGTCGCAGGTGTACCCTTACGGTGTTGATACACTGCATCTTTTCGAGGATGAGCGCCTCTCTCCCTACACCACACAGCCTCACACATCGGTGCTGTGCAAATTGATAGAGGAGGAGCAACCGCAGATATTCCTCATTGGAGCGACAGTGGTAGGACGCGACCTTGCACCGCGTGTCTCTTCTACGCTCGGCAGCGGACTCACAGCCGACTGTACGGCGCTTGAGATTGGCGACTACGAGGACAAGAAGAACGGAACAAAAATTGAAAATCTGCTGTACTCCATTCGTCCCGCATTCGGCGGAAATATTGTTGCTACAATCGTCAACCCCCATCATCGCCCGCAGATGTCAACGGTGCGCGAGGGTGTGATGCCGCTCGTAAAATGTCAGCCCGATACATACGTGGGAAACACTGTGAAACACAATGTCGAGGATTATGTCACTGCTGCCGATTTTGCCGTGAGCATCATTGAGCGTCACGTGCAGAAAGCCGAGAATAACCTCAAAGGTGCTGCGGTGGTTGTCGCAGGCGGCTACGGAATGGGCAGCAAGGAGAATTTCGATATGCTGCATACATTGGCGCATCTGTTGCACGGCGAGGTGGGTGCCACCCGTGCGGCGATAGACGCGGGATATACCACGCACGACCGACAGATTGGCCAGACGGGTATCACCGTGCGTCCCAAAGTATATATTGCCTGCGGAATTTCGGGACAGGTACAGCACATCTCGGGAATGCAGGAGAGCAGCATAATAATATCTGTGAACAGCGACCACGATGCTCCCATAAATGCCATTGCCGACTATGTGGTGACGGGCCGGGTGGAGGAGGTCATTCCTAAATTCATCAATTTTTACCAGCAAAAGCAATGAACTACTATACCGACAATAAAAAAGTGCTCAGACACTACCTTTCGCACCCGCTGATGAAGCGCATCGTAGCAATGCAGGAGCGCGGTTATACACAGGCAGCACAGTACAACTATGCTCCCGTGGATTTTGACGAGGCTGTCGAGGGCTACGAAAAGGTGCTGGAGCTTGTAGGCGAGCTCTGTGCCGAGGTTATTGCACCCAATGCAATGGAGGTTGAGAAGGAGGGTCCCGTGCTTGAGAATGGCAGGGTAGTGTATGCTCCGGCGACACAGCGCAACCTCGACCTCTTCCGTAAGGCGGGACTTATGGGAATTTCGCTTCCCCGCGAGTATGGCGGATTGAATTTCCCCCGTACGGTGTTCATACTCATCGAGGATATTGTATCGCGTGCCGATGCGGCCTTCGGTAACCTCTGGGGCCTGCAGGACTGTGCCGAGACGATACATAACTTTGGCAGCGAGGAGCAGCGCAGGCGCTATCTGCCGCGTATAAGTGCGGGCGAGACAATGTCGATGGACCTTACAGAGCCTGACGCGGGCAGCGACCTTCAGAGCGTGCGCCTCAAGGCTGCATACAGCGAGGAGGATGGATGCTGGTATCTCGACGGCGTGAAGCGCTTCATAACAAACGGCGATGCCGATGTCCATCTGGTGCTTGCCCGAAGCGAGGAGGGCAGCGTGGACGGACGCGGACTCTCGCTCTTCATAGTAGAGAAAGAATGTGGCGGCATACATATACGCCGCATCGAGGAGAAGATGGGAATACACGGCTCACCTACCTGCGAGATTGTCTTCAAGCACGCCCGTGCCGAACTTTGCGGCAGCCGTAGGATGGGACTCATAAAGTATGTGATGGCGCTGATGAACGGTGCGCGTCTGGGAATTGCCACGCAGAGCGTCGGTCTTGCACAGGCCGCGTACAACGAGGCTAATACTTTTGCCCATAGCCGCAAGCAGTTTGGAAAAGAAATTATTAACTTTGCGCCGGTGTATGAGATAGTGGGCACAATGAAGGCCCGTCTCGATGCTGCCCGCAGCCTGCTCTACGAGACATCGCGTAACGTGGATATGGCGGGACAGTTTACTGCTCTTGCTGCAGGACGTCCCCTCACCCCCGAGGAGCGTAGCGAGTCGAAACTGTTTGCGAAGAAGGCCGACGCGCTCACTCCCATTGTAAAGGGAATAGGCAGCGAGATTGCCAACCTCAATGCCTACGACTGTGTGCAGGTGCACGGCGGTTCGGGCTATATGCGCGACTATGTGTGCGAACGTCTCTACCGCGATGCACGAATAACCTCGATATATGAGGGAACAACCCAGCTGCAGGTGGTGGCAGCGATACGTTACGCTACAAGCGGCTTCTATTCGCAACTGCTCGACGAGTATATGGCAATAGAGGTGCCCGAGACTCTCGTTCCACTGCGTGACAGGATAGCGGCAATGCTAGAGAACTACAGGAGCGCTGTTGAGCGTGTGCAGTCATTCGGTTGCCAGGAGTCGCTCGACCTGCTTTCGCGCCGTATATACGAGATGGCAGCCTACTGCATAATGGCGGCTCTGCTGCTTGCCGATGCTGCTGCCGATGAGGAACTCTTTGCCGCATCGCTCCATCGCTTTGTGGCGCTTGCCGAGGCACTTGTGGCCGGACACGCCACATACGTGGCAGGCTACACGCCCGAGATGATAAAGAATTACGACAAATAACACAAAAAATACATAACTATGGAAATTGAGAACAGATACTTGCGTGTGGCATACACGCTGTACAAGCACCGCGACGGCGTGTGCGAGGAGTGGGAAAAGACAACTCGTGAGCAACCTTTTGCATTCCTTACAGGAGTGGGTTATACTCTCGATGCATTCGAGGAGCGTCTGAAGGACCTCAAGAAGGGCGAGGAGTTCGATTTTACAATCCCCAGTGCCGAGGCTTTCGGTGAGTATGAGCCTACACACGTTCAGGAGCACGACCGCGAGGAGTTTACCATCAACGGAAAGTTCGATGACGAGCACATCTACGAGGGCAACATCATAGAGATGGTACGTAATATCGACAAGTCTATCGTATATGCAGTTGTAAAGGAGGTAACACCTTTCAAGGTGGTACTCGACTTCAACCATCCTCTTGCAGGTTGCGACCTTCAGTTCGTTGGCTCAATCGTTGAGAACCGTCCCGCCAAGGAGAGCGAGATGAAGAAGTTCTACGAGCAGTTGCGTGCTGCGGCACAGGGTTGCGGCGGCGGTTGCAGCGGCTGCGGCGGTGGCTGTGGTGATGGTTGTGGCGACGGCTGCGAAGGCGGTTGCTGCGGACACTAACCAATAGAAATTCAAGGAGTGGCAACAGGGTGATTGTTGCTGCTTCTTGCTGTAAATTAAAGGCAGGCTGGAAGGTCTGCCGTTAAGTGTTATTAAGAAACTACTCTTGATTTATAGATGAATACATTCGGAACGCTGCTAAGGCTCACAACATTTGGAGAATCGCACGGAACGGCAATCGGCGGGGTGCTCGACGGCTATCCCCCGGGCGTGGCTGTCGACGAGGAGTATATCCGCACGCAGATGCAACGCCGTCGTCCCGGACAGAGTGCCGTCACCACGTCGCGCAACGAGGCCGACGAGGTGCAATTCCTCTCGGGAGTGTTCGAAGGACGCTCTACCGGCACTCCTATTGCATTTGTAATATACAACAGCAATAACCGCAGTGCCGACTATGAGAACTTGCGTAACGTGTACCGTCCATCGCACGCCGATTATGTGTACGACAAGAAATACGGTATCCGCGACCATCGTGGCGGCGGACGCTCGTCGGCACGTGAGACTGCGGTGCGCGTGTGTGCCGGTGCGCTCGCACAGCTAGCCCTGCGCAAGTATGGCATTAGCATTAAGGCATATACCTCGCAGGTGGGCGATATTGTACTGCCCGGTGTGTACAGCGACTATAATATCGATGCAGCCGAGGAGAATATAGTGCGTTGCCCCGACAGTGCCATTGCCGGGAAAATGGAGCAGCTTATCCTCGACGTGAAGCGCGAGGGCGACACGATAGGTGGAGTGGTGAGCTGCGTGGTCAAGGGGGTGCCCGCAGGGTTGGGCGAGCCTCTGTACGACAAGCTCTCGGCACGGCTGGCACAGTCGATGCTTTCGATAAACGCGGCAAAAGGGTTCGAGTATGGCAATGGTTTTGCTTCTTGCTCTTTGCGCGGCTCGCAGCAGAATGATATTTTTACAGGCAATAATGGCAATGTCACTACGCTCAGCAACAATAGCGGCGGTATTCAGGGTGGAATATCCAACGGACAGGATATCTATTTCAGGGTGGCATTCAAGGCTGTAGCTACGTTGCTGATGGAACAGCAGACAGTGGATGTCAACGGCAATGATACGACAGTTGCTGCCCGTGGCAGGCACGACCCTTGCGTTGTGCCGCGTGCCGTTCCGGTGGTTGAGGCTATGGCTGCACTCACCATTCTCGATTTTCTTATAATAGAAAACGGACGGAGAGCGTCGCGCGAGGTTTAAGTAAGTTACTATGTAAACAAAATACAATGGATAATACAAACGAAAATAGAACGGGGCAGACATTGCTGCAAAAGGCAATGCGTAATATGCCGCTTGTTTTCTGTGTGGCAGTGTGGGCGTTGCTCGCCTTTTACGAGAGAGACCTGCTGCTGAGGCTCGATATGCAGTCGCTTTTCCTGTTCGACAATCTTTTCTTTGAGTCGTCGATGAGCGTGCCTGCCGGACTGCTCGGCTACGTGGGCTGTTTCCTTACCCAGTTCTTCTACTATCCTGCGTTGGGTGCGGCAATATTCGTGGCGCTCCTGGCGCTTGTCTATCTGCTCACACGCAAGGCATTCAATATACCTGCAAAATGGGCATTTGTTGCAATGGTGCCTATGTTCTTGCTCCTTGCAGCCGATGTTCAGCTCGGTTATTGGATATACTACATAAAGTACCCGGGTTATTGGTACGTTGCAACGCTTGGCACAATCGTTGGCTTGCTTGCCATCTGGGGATTCAACAAGGCGTCGTACAAGTTCCACGCTGTAATAATTTTTGCGTGGAGTGTCATAGGCTATCCCCTGTTCGGATTCTTTGCTCTTTTCTCGTCAATCTGTATGGCGGTTATTGCCCTTTCGCAGGCTTTGCGCAACGGCAACCGTATGCGTGTGGTTTTTGACGGTGTCACGCTGCTGCTCATAGCCCTTGTGCTTGCATACGAGGTGCCCGTTTTCTGCTACAATCTTGTCTATGACTCTACGGCAATAGACTTTATGCATCTGGCGGGACTTCCTGCATACCATTGGGATATCAGGGCAACACACTATCTTAAGAGCATTTATCCCTATTGGGTACCTTTTGTGCTGCTTTTCATTTTCCAGTTGGTGCTATCGGTGTGCTACAACCGTCTTTCGTCAAAAGAGACTGCTGCACAGCGCTTTAACCTGTTCAAGTGGCTGGCTCTGCCGGCTATGGTGGCGTTTGTGCTCTTCTTCTGGTTCAAGAATACGAACTTCCGCATTGAGAACAGACAGGATACAGCAATGTGGGAGGGCAATTGGCGTAAGGTCGCCGATCTTGCACGCGGCACCGACGAGCCTTCGCGACAGATTGTTCTCAACCGTAATATTGCACTGCTGCATCTTGGACAGGCAGGAGAGGAGATGTTCACATATCCCGATGGCAGTGCCGATATTGACGCGCCTATAGCCGTTCACCTTACACACACGGGCGGTGTAATGTCATACTGGTGCTACGGCAAGTTCAATTTTGCCTATCGCTGGTGTGTGGAGAATGCAGTGGAGCGCGGCTGGAAGGTTGAGTATCTGAAACACGCAGTACGTTCGTTGCTGCTCAACGGCGAGTATAAGCTTGTTAAACGATATACCAACATACTCAAGCATACTCTTTTCCACGCCGGTTGGGCCGAGCGTTACGAGCGTCTGGCCGACAATCCCGAGAGCATTGCAAAGGTGCCCGAGTTTGCCTTCCCGTTGCAGATGAGGGTATATCCCGATATTCTCGACGTTGACGAGTCGTTTGTAGAGGCCTATCTCCTCAATAATCTTGCAGGCGGATATACTACTTCGCACTCGCTGCTGCACGCCGAGGCAGCCTTTATGTCGTCGCTCATACGAAAGGACCAAAAGACCTTGTGGAACAATTTCTCACGTTATCTGCATAAGCGCAAGATAATGCGCCTGCCTACCCACTATCAGGAGGCCGCATTGTTGTTCTCCAATATTAACCGCAGTATCGACATCTCTAATCTGCCGATAGAGGAGGGTGTGAAAATGCGTTTCAATGCCTTTATGCGCAAGACAAAGGAGTTCAAAGGAATGAAGGAGGAGGAGATGGCGCCTCACTTCAAGGCTGACTATGGCGATACATATTGGTATTTCTACTTCTTTGTACGTAAGATAAAGACTAACTAAGAACTAAATCGAGAATAATATGATACGAGTATTGAAGAACACTCTCCCGTTGATTGCCGTAGCCATAATGTTGGCTGCGTGCGGTGCTCCGTCGGTGCCTGCCGCTTTTGAAAAGAGCGATAAAAGCGTTGCTGTATACCCCGACTATAAGGATGTGACTGTACCTTGCAATATAGCCCCGTTGGTCTACGCTATTCAGGAGAAGGGCGATGAGTTTGTAACACGTTTCTCATCTCAGGAAACCGATGTCGTAGTTGGCGGAAAGGATGTAGCGCCGCAGATTGAGGAGTGGCGGGCATTGCTGAAAAGTGCCAATGGTGCCGATATTACAGTGGAGACATTTGTGAGGAGTGGCGAGCGTTGGAGCGCCTATAAGCCTTTCAAGATAGCGGTGTCGTCCGATTCTATTGATACATATATCTCCTATCGTCTCATTCCGCCATCGTATGTGGCATACGAGCAGCTTACAATAAGCCAGCGTAACCTTACCAATTTCGACGAGCAGGTGATATACAATAATATGTTGGCCGCGACAGAGAACGAAGGCTCTTGTATAAACTGCCACGCATACAAGAACTACCGTACCGACAATATGCAGTTCCACATCCGTCAGGGAAACGGAGGAACGCTGTTCATACACAACGGTGAGCCTGTAAAGCTCAATATGGCAACCGACTCTACGCTGTCTGCCGGTGTATATCCTTCGTTCAATCCTGTGTACGACGTAGTTGCCTATTCGGTAAACAAGACAGGCCAGATATTCCATACTGTGAAGACCAATAAGGTTGAGGTTCAGGATGTTGCGAGTGATATTATCATATATAATCCTGTGACAAACACCGTAACCAACGTTGCAAACGGTGTGAACGACCTTGAGGTGTTCCCCTGGTGGTCGCCCGATGGCCGTACACTCTACTACGGTTCGGCGCACTTCGAGTTGCAGGATACTGCAAATACGGTTATGAAGGAGGAAATTATCCGCCATCAGGAGATAAAGTACGATATATTGAGTCGCCCGTGGAATCCCGATACATTTGAGTTCGGAGAGGTTGATACAGTGTTTGCTGCGACAAAATTGGGAAAGAGCGCCACATTCCCCCGAATATCGCCCGACGGCCGTTTCCTTTTGTTTGCACTTGGCGAGTACGGCTGTTTCCACGTATGGCACCACGATGCTGACCTCTATCTGCAGGAACTTGCGACAGGCGAGTACTGGCCGCTCGGAGAGGCCAATTCCGAGTATGCCGAGAGCTATCATTCGTGGAGCAGCAATTCCCGCTGGATACTCTTCTCGAGCCGTCGCGACGATACCAACTACACGCGTCTCTACATAGCTCACGTCGATGCCGGTGGCAAGGCCTCAAAGGCGTTTGTCCTTCCGCAGCAGAGCCCCGACTACTACCCGCTTTTCGACCGTTCGTACAATGTTCCCGAGTTTATGGTGGAGCCTGTCCGTTTCACTCCGCAGGAGTTTGCCGATATTATAAAAGGTGAAGCAAAAAAGGTGGAATATTCGTCAAATGGTAAATAAAATTAATGGGTTAATAGTTAAATTATTATAAAAATAGAAAATTGCTGACAGCGCCTTCAACAGAGGCGCTGTTATTTTTTTTATTATAAAAATCTTTTTTTTACGTTGTAAAGCGAAAATTATCCTAATTTATTTGAACATTTGATTAAAAGAGCTATTTTTGCACGTTGCATAGTGGC
>JAFYSC010000014.1 GCA_017546635.1 Bacteroidaceae bacterium
ATGGCATCGATTTGTTTTTTCTATTCTCTTTATTACTTTACAATAATGAGATAGTAGTTCTTCTTTCCCTTCTGGATAAGGATATACTTATCGTTCAGCAGATTCTCTACTGTGATAACCTGGTCAAATGCAGCGAGCTTCTCCTTGTTGATTGATACACCGCCACCCTGAACAAGTTTGCGCATCTCGCCTTTTGAGGGGAATACCGCAGCGTGCTCTGTTGCAAGATCAACAGCCTTGACACCCTCCTCTACGACTGAGCGTGCAACCTCGAATTGGGGAACGCCGTCGAACACTGCAAGCAGTGTATCCTCGTCGAGTGAACGGAGAGCCTCCGATGTAGCACCGCCAAAGAGGATGTTGGATGCCTCGACAGCCTTGTTGTACTCCTCTTCGCCGTGAACCATAATTGTAACCTCCTGCGCCAAACGCTTTTGCAACAGACGCATATGGGGAGCCTCGGCGTGCTGGGCTATGATAGAGTCAATCTCCTCCTTGGTCAAAGAGGTGAATATCTTTATGTACTTGTCGGCATCGTCGTCGCTCACGTTGAGCCAGAACTGATAGAAACGGTAGGGCGATGTGTAGCGCTTGTCGAGCCATATGTTACCCTGCTCGGTCTTACCGAACTTCTTTCCGTCGGCCTTTGTGATAAGAGGACAGGTGAGCGCAAACACCTCGTTACCCGATGTCTTGCGAATCATCTCGGTGCCTGTGGTGATGTTGCCCCATTGGTCGGCACCACCGAGCTGCAGCTTACAGCCGTGTGTCTCGTTAAGGTGAACATAGTCGTAGCCCTGCAACAACTGATATGTAAACTCGGTGAATGACATACCGTCTGTTCCTGCCTCGCCCGAAAGGCGGCGCTTTACAGAGTCCTTGGACATCATATAGTTCACGGTAATCATTTTACCCACGTTACGGATAAAGTCGAGGAACGAGAACTCCTTCATCCAGTCGTAGTTGTTTACGAGGATAGCTGCATTGGGCGCATCGCTCTCAAAATCGAGGAAGCGTGCAAGCTGGTTCTTCAATGCCTCCTGATTGTGGCGCAGGCGCTCCTCGTCTATGAGCACGCGCTCCTTAGACTTTCCCGAGGGGTCGCCAATCATACCTGTGGCACCGCCGATGAGTGCAATGGGCTTGTGTCCCGAACGCTGGAAGTGACGCAGCATCATCACTCCAACAAGGTGGCCGATGTGAAGAGAATCGGCAGTGGGGTCGATACCCAAGTATGCTGTTGTCATCTCTTTCTGCAATTGCTCTTCGGTTCCAGGCGTCATATCCTGTATCATACCACGCCATTTTAGTTCTTGTACAAAATTCATTGTCTGTATAATTTTAGTTTAACTTCCTGTTTGTTGTATGTAATTCCTCTCTTGGTACAGATGAGGAAATATGTGCAAAGTTACACAAAAAAAGGATAATAAAGTGCAGATGCCTTCTCTTTATTCCAATATAAACATCTGCGAGGGTGTAGCACGCTTCAGCACATAAAGCTTCACATCCTTTCCTGCGATGATGCCGTACTGCGCAAATTCCATCTCCACAGCCTTGTATGCAAGCTCGGGGTGGTTGTTCTCCTCGCTCAGGTGGCACAGCCATATATTCTTCAGGTGCTCGTTTATGTTCTTCGCAAGGTAGCGTGCTGTTGTCTGGTTGCTCAGGTGTCCTGTCATTCCCGACACGCGGTCCTTGAGGAACTGCGGATAGCGTCCCATCTTGAGCATCTCCTCCTCGTAGTTCGACTCTATCACAAGGTGGTGTGCCTGCTCAAGATAATATGATACGGTGTCGGTTATACAGCCAAGGTCCGTTGCAATGCAGAACTTGGTGTCTCCCACCTCGATGAAGTAGCCTACGTTGTCGGTTCCGTCGTGGGGCACTTCGAACGGGGTTATCGAAAATGCACGGAATACGGTCTGCTCGCCCTTCTCGACGTATCTTACATACATAGGGTCGATGGGCTTGTGCATACAATAGTTGTTGTTTATACCGCGGTGTACCTCCCTTGTCGCATATATGGGGATATTGGCCTTCGATGCAATCACGCCAAGTGACTTTATGTGGTCGGCGTGGTCGTGGGTGACGAAAATCGCACACACTGTCTCAAATGCTATTCCCTCTTTTTTCAGGGCTGTCCTGATTGTCTTGGACGGTATTCCGGCATCTATAAGAATGCCGTAGTCGTCCACGCCCAGATAGTAGCAGTTGCCGCAGCTTCCGCTACCGATGCTCATAAATCTTATCTTCATATATTATATTTATTTTATTTCACCATTAAATCCATCCGTCAGAACGGGTATCCCACAGCAAAGTGTAGGGCAAAGTCGCGTCCGAAGTCCGGTCTCAGTATGGGGTATCTATCCTTGCCCCTAAATGCGGGGTTTACAGCCTTCATACCCGCGTCTATTCGCAGTACGAACAGGTCGAGCTTGAACCGCAGGCCCATTCCGTATGAAAAGGCGATATCCTTATAAAAACTGCCCAATTCAAACTGGCCGCCCGGTTGTTCCTCGTAGCTGCGCAGTGTCCATATATTCCCGGCATCGACAAAGAGTGCCGAGTATAATTTCCAGAAGAGGTACGACCTGAATTCTATGCTCCAGTCGAGTTTTATGTCTCCTGTCTGGTTTATGTAATCGATATTCTTGTCCTTTCCCTTGTAGCTTCCTGGACCAAGTGTCCTGACGAGCCATCCGCGCATTCCGTTTGCTCCTCCTGCAAAATAGCGCTTCTCGAACGGAAGCACTGTCGAATTGCCGTAAGGGTAGGCTACTCCCATTCCCATATGAAAGACAAGCGAGTTGCGGTTGTCGAAGTTTACTGTTGTGGTAAAGTCAAGGTCTCCCTTTATGTATTGTGCGTATGCAATGTTCATAAAGGTGTACTTGTTGTCGGCATCTTTCTTCCTTCCTGTCAGGTTGTTTATGCCGCTGAGGAGGTTGCCCGAGCATTCGGCTCCAGCCCGCATAGAGAATACAGCCCTCTGGAAGCGGTTTTCTGCAGCCGAACTGTAATTGTATGTGTAGCCGAACTTCGTTATCAGCAGATTCTCGTAATTGTACTTCAGGATTGAGTTCCTGTTCGAAATGCTGTCGAGGTAGTCTTTCCTGAACTGGTTGTCTATCCACGGTACATATATGTAGTTCACTCCCGGAATGTCGAGCTTGTGCGATGAGCGTGGCGAGCGGCTCCATATGTAGCTCATTGCTCCCGACATATTCAATCGGTCGTACTCGGGTCGTCGCTGTGAGTTCAGTTTCAGTGTCAGCAGGGTCGACGACTGCAAAAGGTCCTTCTGCATAGGTATCAACGACGAGAATACACCTCCGAACAGTCTCAGGCTAAGCTCGGCGTTGTACTCGATATAGTTCTTGCGCATATACCCGCTCAGTCCTGTGATTGCTTCCCAGGCCCACGAGAGACGTAATGAGAGCAGTTCGGAGCCGCGAAAAAGATTCCTGTCCGAGAATGTCATTGACACGGCTGCTCCAAGGTCGCCCATTGTGTTCGTGCCTTCTACCTCGAAACTCATTATGCGGCGTTTGTTCTTCTCGAACAATATGTAGCAGTCGAGCAGTGAACTGTCGGGATACTCTACCATATGCAGCGATGTGTATCGCATAGCGGTGAGCTGGGCAAAGGAGTTGTATGTCCTGTTTATGAGGCTCTGCCTGTACAGGTCGCCGGGTTCGATGTATGTGTTGTCCTCGAGCGTGCGCAGGCGTACGAATGGCTTCTCCCTGTAAAACAGCGTGTGCTTCCCCCAATTGGCGGTATCGCAATCCTGCACGACTCCATTCTGGAATATGCCTGGTTCCGAGACGTACAGGATTTTGTTTATCATATAGCGTCTGTGCTGCTGGTGTCTCTTGCCGTCGGTCGGAGTGGAGATGTTGAGCGTGAGGTTCACTTTTGTCGAGTGCCGTGCAGTGTCGGCAATGAATGTGATGTAGTCCTTTGTGAACCTGTAGTATCCGTTCTCCCTGAGCAGTGATGTTATTCGGCTGCGTTCCGACTCGAGGTTTTCTATGCTGAACGGGCGTCCCGGGCGCAGCAGCGACTCGCTTGCGCTTTTTTGTATGATTTCTGAAATTGCCTTGTCGTCGGTCTGCATCCTTATGCTGTCGACGGAGTATCGCTCGCCTTCGTGCAGATAGTAGTATGTGTCCTTACGGCGTGTGTCGTCGGAGATTCTCTCTTCGAGGTCTACCGTAGCGTGCAGGTAGCCTTCGTTGCGCATCATCTGCTCTATGTTGTAGCGCGTCTGCTCGGCTTTCCCGCGGTTGTATATTACGGGAGCCTCACCTATCTTGCGCAGAATGCGGTTTATCCTTTTTGTCGAGTCGCGTCCCGACAAGGAATAGGTGTATAGCGGAAGGGCGAATGTGTTGAGCCATTTGGAGTTGGGACGCTGTCTGACGTATGCTTGTGCCTTGTCGGCCATCGAACGGTCGTGGCTGGGTATAATCCTTACGCTGTTGAGCAGGTATTCATTCTCGGGAACATACTTTGTTGCCGAGCAAGAGACAAGCAGCAGTATGCCAAGTATGGCACACAGCAGCTTGGTGTCGAATATCCTGTTTGCGTTCATCATTTTCTGTATTGTATTCCGATAAAAGTGTGTTGTCTTTATCTGCTTTCTTATAGTTCCTTCAGCCACTTTCCTGCTATCGGAGAAATGCAATCCGGCTTGCTCTGTAACTGGTAAACAACAGTGAAAGACGTGAAAAATCCCCAAATTAGCTTAATGTGCAAAAAAATCTTGCAAATATACAAAAATCTTCGAAGAATTGGGGTAGCTTTGCACTACTTTTAAATGTGAAAAAATATGTTAAGCAAGGCGCAAATTAAACTTATACGCTCTTTGGAGCAGAAAAAGTTTCGTAAAGAGAGTGGATTGTTCGTGGCCGAGGGTGGCAAAAGTGTATGCGACCTTTTGGGAACGGATATTGTTTGCGAGTACATTGTCGCGACAAAGGAGTGGCTCAAGAGCAACAGGCTTCCTGCAGATGTCCGCGTCGTGGAGGCGAGCGAAGAGGAACTCCAGCGTGTCAGTTTCTTGCGTGCGCCGCAGGGAGTGGTAGGCATCTTCAGACAGCGAGAGGACGTTGCCGATTACTCTGTTTGTGAGACGTCGTTGTCACTTGCGCTTGACGAAGTGCAGGACCCGGGAAATATGGGTACTATCATTCGCATTGCCGACTGGTTCGGCATTGAGCATATTTTTTGTTCGCAGGGAACAGCCGATGTATATAACCCAAAGACGGTTCAGGCTACAATGGGCGCAATAGGGCGCGTGAAGGTGCATTATGTGGACTTGCCCCAGATGCTCAGTGCCGTCAAGGGAAAGGTACCTGTGTATGGAACATTCCTCGATGGGGAGAATATGTACGGCAAGGAGCTTGCCAAGAACGGCATCGTAGTTATGGGCAACGAGGGCAACGGCATAAGTGACGAGTGTGCGGCCCACATCGGAGAGAGGCTTTTTATACCCAGCTATCCTGCCGACCGCCCAACGTCGGAGTCTCTTAATGTCTCCACGGCTACGGCGATAATATGTGCCGAATTCCGCCGCAGGTAAAAGCCAGTCAAAGTGAAAGGGCCTAAAAACTACGACGCAGAACGCCACTGCCTGGCAATGCTAAGAAGCCCTGAGTTTTAGAAAATGTTTAAATTTGTAATTTCCGCTCGCTGCAAAAAATATTCAAGCAAGCTTGATATTTGATTTTATCCAAGTTTGTCGGCGCTCGTTGTGTAAAAATGAATTTTTCCACTCGCTTGTGCAAACTTTCTCGCTCGCTTATTCTTATCTTTGATAAAATCGAAGATAATCTGCGCTCGCTGCAAAAAATATTCAAGCAAGCTTGATATTTCTCGCTCGCTTATTCTTATCTTTGCAAACGGATAAAGGTGTCTGTTGCGTCGGCCGATGCAGCGGATGAAAAGGGAACACCGGTGAAAATCCGAGACTATACCCGTAGCTGTGAGTTTCTCTATGACTCTGCGCATTCTCAATGGCCACTGCCTCTGTGGGCGGGAAGGCTGCGCAGTGGAAACAAGTCAGAAGACCTGCCTTTTTCTGTTTCGGGATGCTTTCGGGAGATAAGGCATCAAGGACAATACTCTTGGATTCATATCCATAGGGCATTCTGCAAGCTTTATAATGTAAACTGTTTATAATCTTACAAGTATGATACAGACTGTAGTCAAAAGAGATGGTCGTATCGTGGGCTTCAACCGCGAGAAAATTGCTGCTGCCATCCGTAAGGCAATGTTGACCACCGAAGCAGGTGAAGACGAGGTTCTTATAAACAAGATTGTCGACCGCATAGAATTTTTGGGAAAAGAGCAGTCGGCCGTAGAAGACATTCAGGATATGGTCGAGGTGGAGCTTATGGCATCGCCGCGCAAGGAGGTCGCAAAAAGCTATATTGCATATCGCGACAAGCGTAGCATTGCCCGTAAGGCAAAGACACGCGAGATGTTCCTCGAGATAGTAGAGGCAAAATCGAACGATGTAACACGCGAGAATGCCAATATGAATGCCGACACACCTGCCGGTATGATGATGAAATTCGCCTCGGAGACAACGAAGCCTTTCGTCGACGACTATCTGCTTTCCGAGGAGACATTGTGGGCCGTAAGGAACAACTACCTCCATATCCACGACAAGGACTATTATCCCACAAAATCGCTCACCTGTATACAGCATCCTTTGGATAAGATACTTGACAGGGGATTCCAGGCAGGACACGGCGAGAGCCGTCCTACAAAGCGCATAGAGACTGCGTCCATTATGGCTTGCATTTCTATGGAAACCGTGCAGAACGAGATGCACGGCGGACAGGCAATACCTGCACTCGATTTCTATCTTGCACCCTACGTGCGACGCAGCTATATCGAGGAGGTGAAGAATATAGAAAATCTTACAGGAATGAGCCTCGCTCATCTGTACGAGGCCGAGATTGACGATTACATAGTACGTGACCTCGACTTTATGCAGGGCGACGAGCGCTTCAGGCAGCACGCGATAAACAGGACAGTGGGTAGAGTGCACCAGTCTATGGAGGCATTCATACACAATATGAACACCATCCACTCGCGTGGAGGCAACCAGGTGGTCTTCTCTTCTGTGAATTACGGTACAGATACATCGGCCGAGGGACGCTGTATAATCCGTGAACTCCTGCAGTCGACGTACGAGGGTGTGGGCAACGGCTCGACAGCCATATTCCCCATTCAGATATGGAAGAAGAAACGTGGGGTAAGCTATCTGCCCGAGGACAGGAATTACGACCTTTACCAATTTGCCTGCAAGGTTGCCGCAAAACGTTTCTTCCCCAACTTTGTAAACCTTGATGCCACATACAACCGGCACGAGAAATGGGAAGCGGACGATCCGCAACGCTACCTTTACGAGGTTGCGACAATGGGTTGCCGTACACGTGTGTTCGAGAACCGCTTTGGCGAAAAGACCTCTGTAGCACGAGGTAACCTCTCTTTTTCTACGATAAACATCGTGCGTCTTGCCCTGGAGTGTATCTCCATTGAGGACAAGTCGCAAAGAATCGAGAACTTCTTTGCCAAGCTCGATGCCCTGCTGGAAATAACTGCCAACCAGCTGTGCGACCGCTACAACTTCCAGAAGACAGCCCTCGCAAAGCAATTCCCCTTGCTGATGTCCTCTCTCTGGAGAGGCTGCGAGAACCTCAAGCCCAACGATGCGGTAGGCAGTGTCATTAACCAGGGAACTCTCGGTATAGGTTTCATTGGTCTTGCCGAGTGCCTCATTGCGTTGACCGGCAAGCATCACGGCGAGTGTGAGGAGGCGCAGGCTTTGGGATTGCGCATCGTTACATATATGCGTGACAGGGCCGATGAGTTCTCGGAGCGTTACCAGCACAATTTCAGTATATTGGCAACACCTGCCGAGGGACTTTCGGGACGTTTCACCCGGATAGACTGCGAGAGATTCGGCAAGATTGCAGGTGTGACCGACAAGATATACTATACTAACTCCAACCACATCCCGGTATACTACAAATGCTCGCCCAAGCATAAGGCCGAGGTTGAGGCGCCATACCACAACCTGACCCGTGGCGGACACATCTTCTATATCGAGATAGATGGCGATGCCACACATAATCCGCAAGCCATTATGGATATAGTGGATTTGATGGACAGGCACAATATCGGATACTGCTCGGTGAACCACAATCGCAACAGGTGTATGGACTGTGGCTACGAGGATGCCCAGCAGGAGTTGGCTGTGTGTCCCAAATGCCAGGGCAGCAACATCGATAAGCTGCAGCGTATAACGGGCTATCTCGTAGGAACTACCGAACGGTGGAACAAGGCTAAATTGGCAGAATTGAATGACAGAATCATCCACAAATAGTATAAGGATACTGGATATAAAGTACGGTACTTCCGTTGATGGGGTGGGGCTCAGGACCTCGCTCTATTGTGCCGGATGCACGAACCGCTGCAAGGGTTGTCACAACCCGCAGTCGTGGGACGAGAATGGCGGTGATGCAGTGCCGGTAGAGGAACTCTATCGTCTTGTTGTCGATGCCGATATGAACGTGACCTTTACGGGCGGCGACCCAATGCTGCATCCCGAGGGCTTCATTGCATTGGCAAGGCTCATCAAGGAGAATACCGACAAGACAATATGGTGCTACACGGGATACCGTTTCGAGGAGTTGCTCAGGCATCCGCTCCGCAGGGAACTTGTAGGGCTTTGCGATGTGATTGTCGACGGACGGTATGTCGAAGCCGAGAGGGACCTGTCGCTGCATTTCAGAGGCAGCCGCAACCAGAGGGTGATTGATGTACCGAAATCTCTGGACGGATGTATCTGTGAACTGCTTCCCGACTGATGCCTGCCAGTCATTCCGGGCTTGTGGAATCCTGTTTCTTGCCAGTAGGGTGCATATAAGTCCTGCAGCAGTGTAAAAAGTGTTAAAACAATGCTGTTTTTTTATAAAATTTCACTTTATGATGTGAAAAGCTAAACAAATTGTACAAAAAAGCGTATCTTTGCAAGAAATTGCGAGGTACGCTTTTGTTTGATATGGTGCTTATGATGGACAACGTTGACACGCTGGCATCCTCGCTATAGATTAAATAACTTTGTAAAACGATGAAAGCATTTGTATTTCCCGGACAAGGTGCCCAATTCAGTGGAATGGGCAAGGACTTATACGAGAACAACCCTATTGCAAAAGAATATTTTGACAGAGCAAACGAAATATTAGGTTTCAGAATAACGGATATAATGTTCGAAGGCACAGCCGATGAACTCAAGCAGACAAGAGTCACACAGCCTGCTGTCTTCATACACTCGGTGGTGACTGCATTCTCTATGGGCGAGGATTTTGCACCCTCTATGGTAGCAGGGCATTCGCTCGGTGAACTTTCGGCAGTGACAGCTGCTGGAGCGTTGTCCTTCGAGGATGGACTGCGCCTTGTGTACAAGCGTGCGTTGGCTATGCAGAAGGCCTGCGAGGCGCAGGAGTCGACAATGGCAGCTGTAATTGCCTTGCCCGAAGACAAGGTTGAGACAGTATGCAACGAGATAACCTGCAATGGCAATATCGTTGTTGCAGCAAACTACAACTGTCCCGGACAAATTGCCATATCGGGTACAAAAGAGGGTATTGCCGCTGCGTCGGATGCTCTTAAGGAAGTTGGTGCAAAGCGTGTTATTCCATTGAGCGTGAGCGGTGCGTTCCATTCGCCCCTTATGCAGTCGGCAAAAGAGGAACTTGAGCAGGCGATAATGTCGACACCGTTCAATACTCCCCGTTGTCCCATCTATCAGAATGTGGATGCAAAGCCCCACACATCACCCGAAGAGATAAGGGCAAACCTTATAGCGCAGCTCACTTCGCCTGTGCGTTGGACAACCACTGTGCAGAATATGGTTGCAGACGGTGCGACGGAATTCGTGGAGTGCGGCCCCGGCGATGTGCTCCAGGGACTCATAAAAAAGATAACATCAGCAAACTAATATAAATATAACTGAAATGGCTCAGAAAATCATAATATACCAAATGTTGCCCCGTCTGTTCGGCAACACAAACGCAAACTGTGTCGAAGGCGGCAGCATTGAGCAGAATGGTTGCGGAAAATTCAATGACATAACTCCCGAGGCATTGCGTTGCATTCGCGGTCTTGGAGCTACCCACGTCTGGTATACCGGAATATTGGAGCATACCACCCGCACCGATTATACAAGGTACGGAATTGAGAGCACACACCCTGCAACTGTAAAAGGCGAGGCCGGCTCACCCTATGCAATCAAGGACTACTACGACGTGGACCCCGACCTTGCAGTGGACATAGAGAAGCGCCGCGAAGAGTTCACAGCGCTCGTGGAGCGTACCCATAAGGAGGGTATGAAGGTGATAATCGACTTTATCCCTAACCACGTGGCACGTCACTACAAGAGTGACAACCGTCCTGCAGGAACATTCGATTTTGGACAGAACGACGACAACAGCTGTTTCTTCCTTGGACACAATAACTTCTACTATTTGGGCGAGCATCCCTACGGCTGCAATATAGACGCAAAGGATTGCGCTACCGAGGAGTACAGCGAGAGTCCCCTGCGCGCAACTGGTAACGACTGCTTCGGCTCTCCTTCGCGCAACGACTGGTACGATACTGTAAAACTCAACTACGGAATAGACTACCGTACAGGCAAGAGACAATTCTCGCCCGTACCCGACACGTGGGTAAAGATGCTCAAGATACTTCGTTATTGGGCATCACAGGGTATCGACGGTTTCCGATGCGATATGGTCGAGATGACTCCCGTTGAATTCTGGCACTGGGCTGTCGGAAAAATCAAGGAGGAGTTCCCTCACCTCATATTCATCGGTGAGATTTACCAGCCTCACATATACCGCAGCTTCATCTATGAGGGACACTTCGACTACCTCTACGACAAGGTAGGACTCTACGATACATTGAGAGCAGTAATGTGCGGTTGCGCTTCGGCAAACAACATCACATACGCGCTGCAGGCAACATCGGACATACGTCAGCATATGCTCACATTCCTCGAGAATCACGACGAGCAGCGCATTGCATCGGACTTTTTCGCAACCGATGCCACACGCGCACTCCCGGCGTTCATCGTGTCGGCAACTGTCGACTGCCAGCCTTTTATGCTTTATGCAGGCGAGGAACTTGGCGAGAAAGGTATGGACAAGGAGGGTTACAGCGGAGTTGACGGCCGCACCACAATATTCGACTACTGGAGTGTCGACACACTGCGCCGCCGCAACAACAACGGCAAATACAACGACGAGCTTCTCACTGCTGATGAGATAGAGCTCCAGGATTACCACCGCCGACTGCTGACACTCTGCAACAGCGAGGAGGCCCTGCGGAGCGGACGTTTCTACGACCTGCAGTATGCCAACCCCCACAGCGCATATTACGACAGCAACCGTACATACAGCTATCTTCGCGGTACCGACAGCGAACTGCTCCTCATTGTCACAAACTTCAGCGATAACAGCTGCAAATGCAAGGTGACAATACCTCAGGAGGCATTTGCCTACTTTGGTGCTTACGGCAGCAATGAGACTGTTGAGGCTGTAGAACTGCTTACAGGAGAGACCATAGAGACAAGATTCTCGCCCGACGCACCCATCGAAATGGATCTTGCTGCAAACAATGGTGTAATAATAAAGTTTAATCTCAAATAAATTTTCAGGATGAAAAGGAGCTTTCTTGTGATGGTGGCAATCCTTGCCACTGTATTCACTGCCTATGCTCAACAGAAACTCGATCTCAAATTGATAAAGGAGACTGTAGAGACCGAGAGCGGCTATTACAATGATATTCTCAATATATATCAGACTGATGACCCCTTGATAAGGCTCGACGACCTTGCTCTGGTCTATTATGGACAAGCCTATACCGATGAGTACCGCGGTGCAAGCGACAGCAACGAGGAGGAGTTGAAAAGCAACATAGCAGCCGGTGACAACCATAAGGCATACCAGCTGGCCAAAAAGATACTCTCCTATAATCCGGTGAGTCTTAATGCCCTCTTCTATGCCTGGCGTACAGCCGGAGAATTGGGAAAGCCCCAAAGCGAGGTGGACTCGTACGTTAACAAGTATCTCTCCCTGCTCAATATGATAATATCATACGGCGACGGCAAAAGCAGCCGTAACCCTTTTTATGTGATAAGTCCCGATGACCAGGACCACATCCTTTACGGAATTCTGGATATTGAGGAGGTTTACGACCGCAAGCTCGATACAAGCAGCTTGTGCAACATCGTAAAGGTCAAGCCCTCGGGGAAATTCGCGCAAAATATCGTTTACATTAATGTAGCCCTTTTCTTGTCGCACACATCTAAGTGAAAATAAAGAAGCCGGATGCTGTTTTTGAGAAAGATATTCCGTTCTGCAATAATTGTAATGCTTGTATTCTTTGTCTTGAGCATTACAATTGTTGTTATATACCGGTATGTGCCGGTTCCCGGAACACCGCTGATGCTTATCAGGCATATATCCGATGGTGCACCGGTCCATTACACCTGGACGCCATTGGAGAATATATCGCCGCATCTTCCTCTTGCTGTGGTATCGTCCGAAGACAACTTGTTTACCAAGCATAATGGATTCGACTTCGATGCTATAAGGCTTGCCATTGAGGAGAACAAGGAGGGCAAGCGCAAGCGGGGAGCAAGCACCATAAGCCAGCAGACTGCAAAGAATGTCTTTCTATGGAACGGCCGTTCGTGGGTACGCAAGGGACTCGAGGCGTATTATACAGTCCTCATCGAGCTTGTTTGGGGCAAGGAGAGGATTATGGAGGTGTATCTCAATTGCATAGAGATGGGAAACGGAATATATGGAGCTGCGGCTGTTGCTGAACATCATTTCAACAAGCATCCCTCCAAGCTGACGCGTTCCGAATGTGCGCTGATAGCGGCTACACTGCCTAATCCGCTTAAATACAGCTCAAAGAAGCCGTCTCAGTATATGCGTAAAAGGCAGGCTGCAATATTGCGTCTGATGGATTTGATTGTCAAAGTCGATTATAACGAAAAGGAATGAGCGAGAAGAAAAACGTGAAGAAGCGTGGCGAAGGGGAAAAGGAAAAGAAAAAGGGAAGTGCCGTTAGAAAAATTATAAATGTCTCAATAGGTCTCCTTGCTTTGATACCGTTGGCAATATTCTCCCTTGTAGTGGCTTGCAATGTGGCGATAGACAATGTCGTTTCAGACCGATTGTATCACAACGTGGATGATATTCCCAAGCGCAGTGTATGTGTGGTGTTGGGTACGACTCCATATCTGAAAGGAAACAAGAACGGCAACCCTTATTTCAACAACAGGATAGCGGCAGCGGTGCAATTGTACAAGGCACGAAAGGTGGATGCTGTCATACTTAGCGGTGACAGCAGCAAATTCTATGACGAAACGAAGGCAATGCGTAAGGCGCTGGTAAAGCAGGGCGTTCCAAGTAGTGCAATAAAGCTCGATACAAAAGGAAAAAGCACTTTTGAGAGTATCCGGCAAATGAAGAACCGTTTCAACCTGAAGGAATTTATTGTGGTGTCACAGAGATTCCAGAACGAGCGTGCTCTCTTTATAGCCAATCACTATGGAATGGATGCAATAGGGTACAATGCACGTGATATAGATGTGAAAAAGGGGTATAGGGTGTATTTCCGCGAAAAGCTCGCCCGTGTGAAAGTGTTTATTGACCTTTTCAGGAATATGCTATAAGAAGCTGTTTGAATTTATATCGTTAAGTTTTTTATAGGGCAAGATTAGAATGTTTTATTATTTTTTGAGGGCGCGTAGCGGGCTACGTAACCGAGAAAAATAAGAAAACAGGCAATTTTGAACATAAAAAAACAACGAAATAACGGCTTCCAATATAAGAAAAACATTTTTTAGAAATTCAAACAGCTTCTAAATAAGAAACTGTTTTATGAATAAATTGATGCTCCTGTGCAATATTCCGCCGGGCAATGTTGAATGTGAGGAGTAATATATGTATTTTTGCAGAAACACAAACAAAAAACACCTATGAACAAAAAAAGAATATATTTTGATATGGACGGTGTACTTGTCGACTTTGAGTCGGGAGTAGAAAGACTGAGTGAGGAGACAAAGGAGAAGTATAAGGGCCGTCTCGATGAAGTCCCGGGGATTTATTCCCTTATGGACCCCATTCCCGGAGCACGTGAGGCTGTGCGTCTGCTTGCAAGATACTACGATGTATATATCCTTTCGACATCGCCCTGGAACAACCCTACGGCTGCAAGCGACAAGATAGAATGGGTAAAGAAGCATATGAACGAGATATTCCACAAGCGTGTGATATTGACCCATCATAAGGAACTTTGTCAAGGTGATTACTTGATAGACGACAATGTGAAGAACGGTGCGGGTGAATTCAATGGAGAGTGGATACATCTGGGCTCCGAGAAATTTCCCGATATGGATGCCGTACTTCATTATCTGCTAATGTAATAAAATGTGAAATTCAGTCCTTGAATTTCCCTTACTTGTTAAAGAGTAAAAAATCGCTGCGATTTTTACTCTTTATTTTTTTTATCTTAAATTAAGTTATTTATCTTTACTTGCTGCAAAATGCGAAAAGCAAAAAAACAAACTAACCAATAACTTATTTATGAAAAAAACTCTACTATCAATTCTTGCCTGTCTGCTTACATTGGCAGTATGGGCCGATGGTCCCTTCCGTAACCACCGTTACGACTCCTTCAAAGTGCTTGAACCGGCCGAAGGGAGCATTGTATTCATCGGAAACAGTATCACGGATATGCACTGCTGGTACGAGACATTCAGGACATCGGACGGCCATTACCTGCCCATTGTCAACCGCGGAAACTCGGGAACATACTCAACCGAGCAGAGCGACAACCTGGAGAGCTATCTGGGCAAGAAACCAAAGAAGGTCTTTATGATGATTGGCACAAACGATCTTGCATCGACAGGAGGCCTCGACTTTACAGGCGAGCAGATTCTTGCCTATGTGAACAGCATTGTACAGCGTGTACATATGCGTTACCCCGATACTAAAATCTACCTTTATAGTATACTCAATAACGATACCTACAACCGCTCGGCAGAGCGTTGGTTGCACACGAACGAACTGTTGAAGGCATACGTGAACAGCACCAATGAGGGCTGGCTCAAGTATATCGACCTCTACGACAAGCTCACTGCCGTTGCAAGCGGAGGCGTGTGGAGCTACGACAAGCTGCATCTCACAGCGGCTGCCTACCAGGTGTGGTGCAACGAGATATGCAAATATCTCCAGGAGGACGAGGAGTACACTGTCGAGTGTGTCTACCCCGGCGACACATCGTCGAAGCAGAAGAACGGAACAATGAACAACTCGGACGGAATGAGAGGAACATATTTCAGTATGCTCCCCATCAGCAACGACGATATCCTTGTCTTTGGCGACGAACTAGTGAAGAACGGTGAATGGCAGGAGCTTCTGGGCAATGCCAACGTCAAGAACCGCGGTACAGGCTGGAACCATAATGGCAGCATTGCAATTACAAGCAACATTGTCGATGCGACATTCGCCTCGACAGGCGTGACAAAGGAGAACGCAAAAGCCATCTTCCTTTACACGGGCACAGCCGATGCCAACGGCACGACAGCCCTCGCGACAGTGCAGGCAAACTATGCCAATCTTGTCAACAAGATTGCAGGCTACTCGCCCAATTCTAAGATATACCTTATGGCATTGTGCCCCACAAACAATGCAAGCAACACCACCAACCGCATTGCAGTGCTCAACAATTACATAAAGAGCCTTGCAGGCGGCAATATCGAGTATGTCGACACATACACCCCGCTGCTCAGCGGCACGACAGCCAACAGCAGATATTTCTATCCCGACAACTATCTTGGAGCAATGGGATATGTAAAGTTCGCACAGATAATGAGCGAAACCCTCAACGCCGATTTTCCCGGTAACCAGTACGGAGCAATAAGCGACGAGGCGGCACAGGCACGCTACGAACAGGCTGGCTACCGCAACCAAATCTCACAGGCCATAGGACAAGGAATGAGCATTGTCACTGGAACATCCGTAGGGCAATACTCGGCCGAGGCTATGGCAACATTCAACAGCGAGGTTGCTGCGGCAAATGCTCTCTTGGCAAGCGGCAAGATTACAGCCGAGCAGGCACAGCAGCAGGCGGAGCGCCTTGCGGCTGCACTCGAGAATGCAATAGTATTGCCCGAGGCAAGCTCGGGCACCGATGAGCACTGGTATCAGATAACATCGTTGCGCTCACCCGACCTTTACGTGACGGCAACAGGCCAGGTATCGGGTGTGACAGGTTCGCAGCAGTATGCAAAGCAGAAGAAGTCGATGTGGAAATTCGTTGAGCGCACCGACGGAAAGTACAACATTGTGAACAGGGAATACAACTGCTACCTGAGCCCCTCGGTGGCATACAACGCACAGGTACAGACAACAAGCGCTGTACCTTCACAAGGTTGGGAGATAAAGAACTCGGGCACGGCAGGATGCTTTATAATTGCATCGGGCGAGGTGCAGCTCAACCAGACAGGTTCGGCACAGAACTATGCAATATACAATTGGAGTAATTCCAATACTTTGGGCAACGACCGAACCGACCAGGGCTGTCAGCTCAAGATAACAGAGGCTTCCGAGCCCGAGGAAGAACCACAGGGCGCATCTGTAATCGAGTACACAGTAGACAGACAGAACGGTAACCTCTACCGTGGAACATCGGCAAACCAGAACTGGAACAACGTGTGGAAGAGCAACACCACTCCCCAGTTGCAGTTCGGTTGCGGTACCATCAACAATATGAATTGGGACAACAACAATGTACAGCTTATGACAGGTACTGCAGGAAGCTCTACATACAGCATCACTCCTCCTTCGGGATATGCAATCGTTGAGTACAGTTTCACATTCAAGAACAACAACCATAGTACAGGGCTGTCGCTCACAATGGACAACGGCAAGGTGTACACGACAAAGAGCACCGCGCAGACAATAAGCAGCAAGGGGGACAAGCAGTTCTCGGTGTCGTTCACTCTTGCTGGAAGCAACGGCAACGGTGTCGTGCTCACCGACTTCAAGGTGAAAGTGAAGGAGGATCGTCTCGAAAAGCCTCAGATGAGTACCGTAGGCAACGAGTATTGGTACTACATAACAAGCGCCTCGTCCAAGGGCTATTGCAGCGGTAAGGCAATATATTACAACGCCGAGAGCCAGCTCTTGCAGTTCGGCAACAAGGCTTTTGCGGCCGACAACATCTGGAGTTTCTGGGAGAACAACGGCAAGATTGCCATAAAGAACTACAACGGCAAATACTTTGGCAGGGCAGGCTCAGGTACTGGCGGCAGCACAAAGTTCGGCACAGTCGATACTCCCAATTACATCTATACAATTGACGATGCCTACGGATTCTTCATTATCAAGGACGATGCAGTGGAACTCCACGCACAGGAGAGCGGCTCGGTAATCGTACGTTGGGCAGCCGAGGCCGATGGAGCATCGCTCTGGCGATTCGACGAGGTTGACGTGAGCAGTCCCGAGGCAATAGTAACAAGCACCAGCGTAGTACAGGGTAAGGTTTCTACAGGTATCGGCAACAAGAACCAGCCCATCGTACGTTCTACAATCAGAGTAAGCGGACTCAGCGACAGTTGCAACATACAGGGTGTGAAAGGTAAATTCACCGGTACCGACAAGAAGGATGTTGAGAATGTAAAGGCATATTTCGCAACAAACTCACGTGAGCTCTTCATCGACGAGGATAAGGAGATGGAGTGGCGCGACGAGAATGGCGTACAGTACGGCGAGGCTGTGGCTATTGCGGCAGACGGCACATTCACAATCAAAGGCAGCAAGGAACTTGCTCCCGGCGAGCACTATCTGTGGATTACATATGACATTTCCGAGGAAGCAACCGAAGGCAACAAGGTTGATGCCGTAATCACAGGATATACAATTGACGGTAAAGAGGTGGCCGAGGAGAATGGCGACCCGCAGTATCAGGTTACAATATTCCTTTCGGAGGGTGCAGTGCTTATGCCAATGGACAAGGGCTCGCTCTACTACCGTATCCCCGCAATCACCGTTACACGCGACGGCAAGCGCCTTGTGACACTCACCGACGACCGTAAGGGACACAACGGCGACCTTCCCTCGCACTGCTATGTTGTTGCACAGTACTCCGAGGATAACGGACGCACCTGGAGCGACCCGCAGACAGTTGCAGGAACAGCAACCACAGGCGGTGACTACGGACACGGTGACGCGTCGATTGTAACCAACCGCGACAATGGCGAGATAGTTGGTATTATGACAAGCGCAGGAACATACGGCCACGGATTCTTTGCCGGAACAGCTGCACAGCCCCCAAGATGGAAGACTATCACAAGCCGCGACGGCGGACTCACCTGGGAGACACCCGTCGACCACACCAACGATCTCTACGGTGCCAACTGCTCAAATCCCAAGACAAAGACCTGGAAGAGCGGATTCTCGGGTTCGGGAGCAGCATTGCAGAAGCGTGACGGCACACTCGTTTCTAGCTTCGTGAACCGCGAGGCCGATGACAGCCAGAACTTCTACTTCTTTATGAGTAAGGACGGCGGCAAGAGTTGGTACGTGAGCGGAACAAGCGGTACAAAGGGCGCCGACGAGCCAAAGTCACTCGAGCGCAACAACGGCGACCTTGCCATCAGCGTACGTTCAACCGGTTACAACTACTACAACTACACATCGAACGACGGAGAGACCTGGCATCTGCCCTCACAGACACGCTTTACTTCGGGTATCTCGGGTAATGCCTGCGACGGAGAGTATATGGTGTGGTGCTCTACATTGGAGGGTAACAAATGGAATATCGCATTGCAGACACTTCCCAACAACAGCGGCCGTCAGAATGTAAGTATCGCACTCTCAACCGACGAGGGCGCAACATTCGGCTCGCCCAAGACTATCTGTCCCAGAGGCTCGGCCTATAGCGCAGCGGTTGTCCTTCCCGACGGAACATTGGGTGTGTATTACGAGGAGAATGGCGTTTATGGCGGTTTTACAATGCGCTTTGTGCGCTTCTCGCTCGACTGGGCCAGCAACGGAAAGTACAAGTTCACCGAGGAGAATCCTTTCTATCCCATAAAGTCGACAAATACCAACAGCATTGAACTTGTTGAGGAGAACAACGGTGGCGATGCAGGCTTCTACGACCTACAGGGACGTAAGGTGACCTCTCCCACAAAGCCCGGAATATATATCAACAACGGACGTAAGGTTATCATCAAGTAATCCCCGTTCTTGTGTGATGTCAAAAGAGGTGGCCGAAAAGTAATCTTCAACGTTATACCGGCCTTGAACCTTATCTTTTTGTTCACTCTGACACAAGAGGCGGTGACTTTCGGGTCACCGCCTTAATTATTATGAAATAACGGACAGTTGTTGGAATAAACGGAGCCGTTTTCGTTTTTTTTGTGTATATTCGCGCATAAATATGAATTTGTATGACTCCCGAAGAAAGGATATTGAAGTTGAGAGAACAGCTGCATAGGCACAATTACAACTATTATGTTCTTAATGCTCCTGCTATAAGCGATTTTGAGTTCGATGCGTTGTTGCGCGAGTTGCAGCAGCTCGAGCTTGAGTACCCGCAGATGTATGACCCTTCGTCGCCCACACAACGTGTAGGAAGCGATATTACAAAGGAGTTCAACCAGGTTGCTCACAAATATCCTATGCTCTCGCTAGGAAATACATATTCAAAGGAAGAGGTTGCCGATTTCTATGAACGTGTGCGCCGAGCCCTTAACGAGGATTTTGAGATATGTTGTGAACTCAAATTCGACG
>JAFYSC010000015.1 GCA_017546635.1 Bacteroidaceae bacterium
GAGGCGAGAGTTCTATGGCGCGCCCCTCGACAGGAACAAAGCCATCGTCGAGCAGATGGACACGTCCTTCGTCGGCTGTTATACAGAGATATTTCGATGCAGCCTCGTGACGGTACACAGCCGAATATCTATAGGGCAGATTGGCAAGCACCTGTGGAGGGGCGACAGGAACAGCAGAGCCGTTCCTGCTCTTCAGGTTGATAAGCTCCAGACAATCGCCATCCTGCACAAACATATTATCGGTGCTGCGCGATATACCCCTGAAAGAGAAAGTTTTATGCATATCAAAAACAGTTTTTCAATTTCACTTCAATAAATTCCAACACTTGTACAGCAAGAAGAAGAGAGCAAGCAGAGACAACAGGTAGAATTCACCGCCTTTATCTTTTGTTGCAACAACCCTCTCCTCGACCCTGAAAACCGTATCGCAACGCCATACGGTATCGGTACGTACGCGGTCGCGGTAAAGTGTACGTATACGGGTGAGGAACACCGTATCGGCACGTTCCCGCAGCAGCACACTGTCGAGCACAAAGACACTGTCGTGCACAATGCGCACCATCTCGGCCGAGCTTGCCGAACACGCTGTGCGTGCGGTGCGTTGCGTGCAGCACGAAGCGACAAGCAACAGCACCGCCACCAGACTAAATACAATTCTTATTTTCATTCTCATACCACTCGAAATAGTTTTTCAGACAGGCGTTGCGCTTGAGCACACGCAGGCTGAACATATAGTACAGGAAATCGAGTACACGAAAGAGCGTACCGCCCTCGTGCGTAACCATACGGGCATTGCGCAAGATATTGGTGCCATAGAAATATATCGCCACGTATGTGAGGAACGAGACACACTGCACCGTTGCAGCCTCTTCGTTCTTGAAATACCCGAGCAGATACACCGCAGCAATAACCACAAAGAAGACCGCGGCATCGCGGAAGAAACGGAAAGCCTTTCTGAAGCTCCATTCGCGGTGGTTGCTCAGGTCGGCAAGCAGACCAAAGAGAAAGTTAACCGCAAACAGCAATACCATCCCGAATATATCATTCTTTATTGGAAAAAGCAGCGCTGCCACATTGGCACACAAAGCCGTAAGAAAAAGCCTCATCGCATCCATAGCTACACCTGTATGTATTTAATGAGCGAAAAGGCGCTGCGTGAGCGCAGCTTGATGAACTGTCCGGGCATTGCACCCTCGATGGTGACCTCGCACATAAGCTCGTCATATCCGAAGTCGTCGTGACGCAGATACTCCTCGTCGCCGTCAATGCTCACCATCACATCGACAGGATAAGGTCCGGCCTTATGCACTCTGAGTCTTACATCTCCGCCCTTACACTCAAGTGGGTCGCTCTCCCAACAGCCCGCATTCTCGTTATAATTCAAAATTCTTGCAGCCATAATACTACTGTTTTTTGTTAGTTTGTTCCACATTGGCGCAAAGCGCAGCAGCGACATTCATAAAGTGGGATGCCATATCCCCCCGGCCAAAGAGACCCATCAGCAGCGCGGCACAATAGTAGGCAACAGCCTTATGGAGAGCCTCATCGGTACCCGAAAGACCTTTCGCCGCATCGTAACGTGCCTCATATACAAAATGTCGCACTACAGGCTGCGTTCCCTTCGGTAACCACCAGTAACGCAAGCAGCGTCCTCCTGCGGGCAGGACATCCTCGCTACACACAGGGCGCACCCCACCCGAGCGCGTGTAACGGTCGTGCTGCATAAGAGCCATATTCGAGTTTGCCGCATACAGTCTTGTACAAGGCCTGCCCCAGCCCTCCATCCTCAGCGACACGAGCTGTACAAAGTCGTCGGGCAAAGGTATATACCCTGTTCCCTCGCCATTCTCGGCCGTAGGTACTGCCACCAGCAAAGCACTCTTGGGATTGAGTGCGCCCCACCCCTTGTTGTTCTGCACAAGAAGTACAGCGTCGGGCATAAGCGCATCTATATGCCTGTCAAGCGCCTTTGTATCTTCGTCCAGAAGGCTTACAGCCGCATCATCGTCAAGCTCGTTGACAAGCTGGCGCACTTTACTGCGCAATTGCTCTGCCGTAATCATAGCCAATTAGGGAATTTTACACCGAGTTCATCGGCTTTTGCACGTACCGAGTGCTTATTCTGCAGTTCCGAGAGCTGGCATTTGTAAGGAGCAGCCATAAGCACGGCACGCGCCTGCTGTGTATTTGCCACCAACGGGAAGCAATTCTCATCGGCAGGCTCCCCTGTTGCTGCGTCATTCTCCTGCTCGCAAGCAGGTTCATCAATAATCTGCTCAAAACCACGCTTGATTACCCCGTTCCTGAAATCGGCGCTGTTCTCGATGGCACTCTGGTACAAAGGATTGTCGGTTGTGTACTGCGCCGGCACAATACCTGCCGAGTTTACTGCACCGCCCGAGAACTCCACTCTCACCATTGCACTGCCTATGCGGAAGAAACAGTTGCGTTCAATCTGTCCGTGTATCTCGTATGTTATTCTCTTTTTCATAATCGTATCTGTTTTTGTTGTTCTAAAATATGCGGGTGACTAAAACAGGATTAGCCACCCGCCTTGTTCCGGATAATTCAATAAAAGGACGAAATTCTATCCATCGTCGCTCTTTACTCAACAGGAGCCATTATCTCACCTGTGTACTCCACCCAAGTAGAACCGGTGTAGGTAACAACCGTTCCTGCAGTGAACCACACCTTCTGCTCGCCGCCCACCGTGTGATTGACATCGGCTGTGAGCACAACCACGTCATTGGTACTGGGCGACTCGGGAAGTGTTGCCGAACTTGTAACCTTCGCCGCACCGGGAATATCGCTCTTGGCCGCAGCACCATTAACCCAAATGTGGCTGTATCCCTTGAGGCAGAGGCAGTCGATGGTCATCACCACCTCGCGCTTGGCCTCTTCGCCCTCAACGCGCTCGGTCTCCACATTCTCGTTCTTCATACAGTAGCGCACAAGACCATTCTCGTCAATCAGTCCGCCACAGTGCGAGTATCCGAGAGCATCGAGTGTAGGGTCGTGCACAAGCGCAATGTCGCCGAACACAGTGTGGATGCGTGTGCAGGCAACGCCCCACACATTATCGTCCTTCACGGTTATGTTCTTGTGCAGTGTAAGGTCAATCTTCTGAATGTCGTTCAGCAGTTGCTTGCCCAAGAACCACACCGCCTTGCGCGAACAGTTAAATCCTGTGAACTTGACCATCGAAAGGTTAATCAAGTCGGCAAAGGTGATTGTCGACGAGAGGTCATACTGACGCTTGAACTGCCAACGCAGACCCTTTGAGAAGTAGTCCCACTGATAACCCATAGAGGGGTCCATTGCCTGCACCTTGAACTTGCCGGGCTGCCCCACCCAGGCTGTACGGCAGCTCTCCAGACGGAACTGGCGGAGAATAGCCTCGGCAATCTGGTTCTCGCTGAACTTAATTCTCTTCTTCTGCGCCTTGAAATAGTCGCTCACGATGCTGTTGCAGAGCTGCTTCTGCAGATAGACGCGCTCGGGGACGGGCACCACGGTTGAGGGAGAGATGAACTTCTGCGTCTCGTAGGCAGCCGACGACAGAAGAATGACCTCGGTACCAGCAGGAATTGTGGGCACAACGCAGTACTCATCGGTAGCATTCACCTTAGGACCGTTCACCGCCATTGCGATGGGCGCTTCGGTAGTATCGTTCTTTCCCACAAAGAAGAGCATAAGGTCGACACCGGGAAGCTCAATCTGTCCCGTGGGGTCGTATCCGTTCACACCCTTGCATATTGCAGTGTAGTACTCCTGGAAAATCTTTCGGTCGCCGGTGGTGGAGAAAGGAATCTCGGCACGTGTGGCCTTTATTCCCGTGTAAGTGGCATTTGTATATGCCTTCGAGCGCTTCTCGTCAATCATATAATGGTCCACCTCGAAGGAAGTGACATCCACCTTGCGCTTGATGCGGCGCTTTACGGTGTCAATCACACTCTCGTCACTTGCGACAGCGATAATCTTCTCGTCAATGTCGGCCTCGACAAGGTCGCTCATCTCCGACACGTTGGATACCGTTGTTGCGCTGCCGGGACCCTGAGTAGCAAGACCGGCAATGCCTCGCGTGGGATTGGGACCGCCCGACGCAACCACGCCCACGGCAGCCATAATCGCCGTACCGCCATCATCGCCCATAAGATAAAGAGCCAGGCTCACCAACCAAAGAAGAGCAAATACAGGATTCTTCTTGAGAAATACAAATAGTTTTTTCATAGTAATTGAATAATTAAGGATTAATAAATTGGATTGATTAAAAAGTTCTTTCTACAACAGCTACGGGTTATGCCTCGAGAGCAGCCTCAATGAGAGTGTTGCGGCGTTGTTTGGGAGGAGCGACATCGGGAGCCACGCTTGCGATACCCTTGGGCATTCCGTCGCCGAATTCCTGACGCATACGTTGGATATTGGTGTTGCGCCCCTTTATGTCGCCCGCCGCGAATGCGTCCTCAACGTCCTGCTCGTATCTTATGGCATAGTCGAGTGCCCTGCACACCTCGGCCGAGTATCTTCCCGAAAGGATGGGCAGCACCAGACGTTCCCAGGCAAGTTCAAGGAATTCCGCAGGGTCGTAGCCCTGTTCCTTGCAATACCCCTCGATTACAGGCCTGCTCTCCTGCAGGTTCTCCTCGTACTCACGTCGGTCGCTTGCTGCCTGCATCATCTCGTTGCGGCGCTCCTCGTCGGCAAGCAGCATCTCCTCGTACTCGGGAGTATCCTCGTCGATATTCATATATCCCCGACCGAAGTAACGCGCCATTGCCGAGTGGGCATTACGCTTGCCGTCGACCATATCCGCAAGCATCTGCGAAAGTCGGGGGTCACGTTCAAGAGCAATGGCAAGCTTCTCGTTCTGCTCGCGGTTCTGCCTTAGATACTCCAGCAGGAGCATCTGCGACTTTTCGTCGCTAAGGTCGAAACTTTCGCCAAACAGTTTGCGCATACCCTGTTCCAAAATATCATACGAGGGAGCCTGCACCTGCTGCTGTTCCATAGTCTCAAGGGGCTGCATCTGCTGCACACCGGCTGTTGCCTGCCCCATCTGTGCATTTTCGTTCATCTGCTGATACATAAAATTTGTTTTTGGTTTACGCCGGCAAAGGAAATACACAAGCAAGGCAACACGGTTGTAAAATTGACAAAGCGAGCATCGGGAAAGAATCAAATTGTCAAAACGACAAGATTTCAACCGCAAAGACAACAGTGCTATATCGTCATCATTAATTATGAAAAAGAGCAAACTTGTAAAGTCACAATGCTATTGATACTATGAAAACAAGAGAGTGCCTGGCAAGTTTCAATTGCCAGGCACTCTCTTTATATATAAACCGATATGAATTACTGCTCCTTATACCACGACGCATACATCACATAATCGTTTGCAATGCGCTCAACTATATCTTTCTGCTGTTCGGGACTTACCTCCTTTATTTTTTTTGCAGGCACTCCGGCATATATGCATCCACCCTCGACACGTGTTCCA
>JAFYSC010000139.1 GCA_017546635.1 Bacteroidaceae bacterium
TCGGTCACTCTAATCTTTACAAAGTCGCCAACCTTGTAGTTGCCGCGGTCGAACACCGCTGTGCGGTTCTGCTCGGTGCGGCCGTAGAACTGTGCGGTGGAGCGCTTCGATGTTCCTTCGATGAGCACGACGTACTCCTTGCCTATGCAGCTGCGGTTCTGCTCCAATGAGAGCTGCTGCTGAAGGGCAATGATTTCGTTCAGGCGGCGTATCTTCTCCTCCTCCTTTATGTCGTCCTCGAAGTGGCGGCTGGCAAATGTGCCGGGGCGCTCCGAGTACTTGAACATAAAGGCTGCATCGTAGCCGCAGTAACGCATAAGTGTGAGTGTCTCCTGGTGGTCCTCCTCGGTCTCTCCGCAGAAGCCGGCGATGATGTCGGTAGAGAGTCCGCAGTCGGGTACGATGCTGCGTATCGCGTCTATGCGGCTCAAGTACCACTCGCGGGTGTATTTGCGGTTCATAGCCTTGAGCATACGGCTGCTGCCGCTCTGTACGGGCAGGTGAATGTGCTTGCACACGTTGGGCTCCTGGGCAATGACGTGCAGTGTCTCGTCACTCATATCCTTGGGGTGCGATGTGGTGAACCTGATACGTGCCTCGGGTGCACGGCGTGCCACACGGCGAAGCAGCTCGGGGAAGCCAATCTCGGTTCCATCGCTGTCGACAAAGTTGTATGAGTTCACATTCTGTCCCAGCAGGATAATCTCCTTGAAGCCGCGTGTCACAAGGTCGTCAACCTCGTTGAGTATGCTCTGTATGTCGCGGCTGCGCTCGCGTCCGCGTGTGTAGGGTACAACGCAGTAGTGGCAGAAGTTGTTGCATCCGCGCATAATGGATATGTAGCCCGATACGTTCTTGCTGCAGATGCGCAAGGGTATGACGTCGTGATATGTCTCCGTGGTCGACAGTTCGATGTTCATTGCGGCGTGTCCCTGCTCGGCCTGTGCAATGAGTTCGGGGAGCGACAGGTAGCTGTCGGGGCCTGCAACAATGTTCACATTGTACTTTTGTATAAGCTCTTCCTTCACGCGCTCGGCCATACATCCCACCACGCCTATGAGTGTATCCTTTCCGCGGCGCATTGCGTTCAGCTGGTCCAGTCGGCCATATATCTTCTGTTCGGCATTGTCTCGTATCGAGCAGGTGTTGAGCAATATGAGCTGTGCATCGGCAATATCCTCGCACGACTCATAGTCGGCAACCTTCAGTATCGATGCTATAACCTCGCTGTCTGCCACGTTCATCTGGCATCCGTATGTCTCTATGAAAAGTTTCTTGTTCTCCACTATTCTGTTGTTTGAAAATATAGCGCGAAGATACACAGAAATTTGCGAATAATATTGATGCTTCCTTAATATTATGCATCACTATTTGAAAATTTTAAGGAAATAGTATATCTTCGCAACAAAATGAATTGTTTATGGAGAGAGTACTTTTTCGTCACGAAATGAAGGTCCGCGATTATGAGTGCGACATTCAGGGTGTTGTGAACAATGCCAACTACCAGCACTATATGGAGCACGCGCGCCACGAGTTCCTGCTGACACAGGGTGTCAGCTTCTCGAAGCTGCACAACGAGGGAATAGACTTTATGGTCTCAAAGGCAACGCTCGAGTACAAGAGCCCGTTGCGCGGCGACGACAAGTTTGTGGTGGCAATAGATATGAAGCGCGAGGGCGTGAAGCTTGTCTGCTTCCAGAATATCTACCGTCTGCCCGACGAGCAGCTATGCGTGAAGGGACGCATTGATATTGTTTCGGTGTGCAATGGCCGTCTTTCGCGTGGCGAGAAGTTCGACGAGCTCTTCAGCCATTTCTTCGGTAAGGGCCAGGCGGCGGAATAAGAAGCAGCACTTCTAATTACAATTCTTGCTTCATAGATGATCGGTCCTGTACAACAGGCCGCATTTGAATAGAACAGCGCAATTAACTTCAAACTATAAACACAAACACAATAATAGTATGAGCTATCCTATAATAACAGCCCAGCAGGCTGCAACATACATAAAGAACGGTGACGGAGTGGGAATAAGCGGATTTACCCTTTCGGGTACTCCCAAGACTGTGCTTCCCGAGGTTGCCAGGATTGCCGAGGAGGCACACGCGGCAGGAAAAGAGTTCAAGATTGACCTCTACTCGGGTGCATCTACAGGCGATGCCATTGACGGTGCGCTTACCCGTGCGAATGCCATCCGTTTCCGCGCGCCGTTCATCTCGAACCCCACGGTGCGTACAGCCATAAACAACAAGGAGATTACATACACCGACCTTCACCTCTCTCTTATGGCGCAGGATCTGCGCTACGGTTATATGGGCAAGGTTAATGTTGCCATCCTCGAGGCTGTGGACATTACCGACGACGGAAAGGTGTATCTTACCACCGCCGGCGGAATAGGACAGACTGTTGCCAATCTTGCCGATATAATAATAATTGAGCGCAACACCTATCACAAGACAATAGGAATGCACGACGTATACGAGCCGCTCGACCCTCCCTACCGCAAGGAAATCCCCATCTATAAGGCCGACGACCGCATAGGCAAGCCATATGTGCAGGTCGACCCCAAAAAGGTGGTGGGTATCGTCGAGGTGAATATGCCCAACGAGATTGTGGTGTTCAAGGAGCTCGACGACGTGACACGCAAGATTGGCGAGAATGTGGTAAACTTTATCCTTGCCGATATGCAGCGCGGAGTCATACCCGCCGAGGGGCTTCCCATTCAGAGCGGTATCGGTAATGTGGCGAATGCTGTGCTCAAGAGTCTTGAGGAGAGCAACGGAATACCTCCTCTCTACCTCTACTCCGAGGTGTTGCAGGACTCTGTAATCAAGCTTATGGAGCTTGGCCGCGTAAAGGCGGGCAGTACCTGTTCGCTATCTCTGAGCCGCGAGTGTCTCGACCACGTGTACGACAATTTCGACTTCTTCCGCGACAAGCTCGTGCTCCGTCCCAGTGAAATATCGAACCACCCCGAGATTATCCGCCGCTTGGGTATCATTGCAATGAACACAGCAATTGAGGTCGACCTCTACGGCTGTGTCAACTCGTCGCACATCTGCGGTACAAAGCTTATGAACGGTATCGGCGGTTCGGGCGATTTTGCGCGTAACGCATATATATCAATATTCACCTGTCCCTCGACACAGAAGAATGGACAGATAAGCTCCATTGTGCCTTTGGTGACACACGCCGACCACACCGAGCACGACGTGAGAGTGGTGGCAACAGAGTGGGGTGTTGCCGACCTGCGCGGAAAAGGTCCCGACGAGCGTGCAAAGCTCCTTATCGAGAAATGTGCGCACCCCGATTACAAACAGCTCCTTTGGGACTATCTCAAAATTTCGAAGAGCGGACACGTGAGCCATAATGTGGCTGCTGCACTTGGAATGCACGCTACTTTCGAGCGTCAGGGTGATATGCGTCTGACCGAGTGGGGAAAATATCTCTAATAGCAATGAAGAAGAAACTTGTAACAGAAATGGGGCGAATGGGACGCGACGAGTTTGTCGCGTCCCGCAAGATGCCTCTTGTCGTAGTGCTCGACAATATACGTAGCCTGCACAATGTGGGCTCGGTGTTCCGTACAAGCGATGCTTTCCGTGTAGAGAAGGTTATGTTGTGCGGTATCACCGCAACGCCCCCCTCGGCCGAGATTCACAAGACCGCACTTGGTGCCGAGGATGTCGTTGAGTGGCAATATTACCCCGACACTATGCAGGCTGTTGAGGAACTCCGCAGTAAGGGCTATGGAGTGTATGCCATTGAGCAGGTTCAGGATAGTATCGCGTTGCAGAACTTTACAGCCGAGGAGGAAAAGCACTATGCCGTTGTTCTTGGAAACGAGGTGAAAGGTGTGCAGCAACAGGTGGTGGATGCCTGTGACGGTGCAATAGAGATACCTCAGTTCGGCACAAAGCACTCGCTCAATGTCTCTGTCACTACAGGTATGGTAATATGGGAATTTGCCCGCATCCTGGGTTGGGTAAAGTAGTTGTGTACCTGGAACTCTGTATTCAAAATATTGCCGAAAAGCGAGGTTTATTGACCTTGTTGGATGAAAGGGTGTTCCCGATAATATAATACCGGAATTTATACCATCTTGCAACGTTTGTTGTCAGATGGTTTTTTTGTTCCGTTTCCTGTTTTATTGTGTATAAAGGTTTTTTTGGTTCAGTAGAAAATTACTGTGGATAATAATTCTTTGAACCACCTTCTCGGTGTTATTTTTCTGCTATTCTCTCATTGTAATATTTTCTTTGCCCTACTTTTTTCGGAAAAAGTAGCAAAAAACTTTGCACAAAAGAAATTGTCGCAAGTCCCCTTTGCTCGTGCCGCAAGATTGCGTTCACTCGGTCGGGAACTTGCTTGTCATTGCGGCTTACGTCTGTTTTAAGGGTGCTGCGGACCGCCCTCAGTTAGCCACGCTGAGCGCGTCTAACTAGCGGTTAAACATACCTCGCACTGTTTCCTTAAAACAACCTACCCGCAATTGAATTTCTTTTCGACGTGCAGTTGGTCTAAGAATTACCTGTTGCAATAGATGAAAATATTAGTCATTCAATGTAAATTACCCACACCTTTTTTCTACTGAGCCTTTTTTACATCGGAAAACAGGAATACGGTGTTAAGTGGTTGATAATAAGCGTTGTAATAAGTCTTTGTTTTGGTGGGTGGATGTAAGTGTTTGAATATCAGAGGTTTGGATTGATTGATAGAAATAAATCTTTTCGTTGTTTGTATTGTATTGTTAATCAATTGTTTATAATTTGATATAATAGGATATAGTGAAGGGGAATATTGTTTTTTTACCTTTGTTTCTATAATTTTGTGGCATTGTCCAACCGAAAAGCAGGACTATGAAAAAGACAACAATATCAATTTTGGCATTTATTATGCTTTCCCTTGCATCTTGCAGCGAGAACAAAGAGATAAACGATGTATTCACAACCGCCGAGCAACTGATGAACACCCAGCCCGACAGTTCCTTGCATCTGTTGGAAAAGATAGACAGCAAGCAGCTTGTTACCAAAGAGGGCAAGGCACGATATGCGCTGCTCTATAGTCAGGCACTCGACAAGAATTATATAGACGTTACAAACGACTCTTTGATAAACATAGCTGTAGATTATTACAAGGAGAAGAGCGAACATAAATATTACAGTATGCTGTCGCACTACTACAAGGCACGCGTTGAGTACAACAGAAAATCATACTCGCAAAGTATTGTTACAGCCGCCATTGCCGAGAAAATAGCACAGGAGATAGAGGATTATTTCTATCTGGGGCTAATATACAGATGCTTTTCCGATAACTATAACAGAGCTTTTAATGCAGTAGAAGAGTTGCGCTATATCAAGAAATCTTGTGAATACTTTAGGCGTTCAGGGAATAGACTGCACGAAAAGTACAGTCTAATGGATCTTGCTAATATTTATGTAAGTGTAAGAGATAACACCGGCTCCATAAACACTTTTGAAAATCTTTTGTCTATAATAGATAAAAATTCCGAGGAACAACTGCTAAGAATGTGCTTACACAACTACGCAGATGCTCTATCTATTGATGGACAACTATCAAAGGCTAAGAATATACTAAGATACCTAGAAAGAGATTCTAAGTACAAATGCGATATAAATGATTATTGTAATCTTGCTCGTGCTTATAATAAAGAAGGAAGGAGAGATAGTGTTTTATACTATGTTGATAAAGCAAAAGAAGTAGTAACGCGAAATTTAGATTCAGTTTTTATTTTCCGAGTACTCTATGAAATGAGTTTGTCCGATAATAATCACAAAGAAGCATTATCTTATTTAAAGAAAATAAATCTATTGCAGGACTCTGTAACCGATGCTACGCTGGACCAGGCAGTTTTAAGAAGTCATCGCGACTTCTTAGAGCAAGAGACA
>JAFYSC010000140.1 GCA_017546635.1 Bacteroidaceae bacterium
ACCGCCTGAATTGATATAGAAAAGCCCCTGTTTGTTTACGGCATAGTACAGTCGCTGTGCGTGCACTTCCATTGCTGTTGCAATGTCACTGTTTACAGTGTGCCAATTGCTGTTGTCGAGCAGGTTGCTGTTCCTGTCGCCACGCACCACTCCATCGCTTGTTCCGGCATAAATGAAGTTGTCGAAAATATGGGCACAATTAACCTCTTTATTCAGGGTGTATGTGTTTGTGAATTCCTTCTTATCGAGATTAATCTCCACAATGCCGAACGATGTTGACAGCAGTGCTGTGGACCCGTCTACTGATAATGCGTTTATGGTTTTGCTTGACAAGTTCTTGTTCTTGAAGTCGGGGATATTGTATACAGTCCCGTCACCTGACATAAGGTCAATGTTGGCGTTCCTGTATACAATTACAAGAGCATCAATCCCACTGCAGTAAGCAATGAAACTTATCTCTACGTCGCTAAGATTGGTTATTCTATCGTATGTGCGCAGTTCTGTATCCTCCACGTCGTATGAATAGAGTGCTCCCGATGCAAGCACATATACTTTTTCGCCAACAATTTCGCAGTGTGTGGCATTGTGGTACGAGGTGTGTAGTGTCCAGTCGCCTATTGCTGCTTTTATGTTCGCGATTGAGACAAAAAGCAGCAACGATAGAATAATTCTCTTAATCATAATTCTCCTTTAAGATAGTCGTTCAGTTTTTTTGTTGCGCGGTAACGGTGGCTGATGCTGTTCTTTTCGTCGCTACCCATCTGGGCAAAACTCTCGCTGTATCCCTCTGGAACAAAGATAGGGTCGTATCCGAATCCCGAGCAGCCCATCTTCTCTTCGGTTATACGGCCTTTCACAATTCCGTCGAACAGCATCTCCTTTCCGTCAATTATTAACGCAATAACTGTGCGGAATTGTGCGTTGCGGTTACTTTTTCCAGTTAAATTCTGCAAAAGCTTCTGCATATTTGCCTCGGAGTCGTGTCCGTCGCCTGCGTATCGTGCCGAGAGTACTCCTGGAGCACCGTCCAATGCTTCAACCTCCAGGCCTGTATCGTCGGCAAAGCAATTTACATTATACTTGTTGTATATGTGGCGCGCTTTTATGAGTGCATTTCCCTGGAGCGTATCGGCTGTTTCGGGAATATCGTCGTTGCAGCCTATGTCACTGAGCGAGAGTACCTCTACCCCACTGCCCAGAATATCCCTTACCTCTTCTAACTTATGTCTGTTGTTTGTGGCAAAAACGAGTCTCATACTTTCTTCTCTTCAATAATTTTTCCGTTGTTTTCAGAATTCATTGGTACAGCCTTTGCCTTTGCCTTGATTTTGTCGAATCCAAGACCGTATACAGCCATTACCTTTGATTGTGATACAAGTGCATTAGGGTCAATCTGCTTTATTGCGCTGAGCAGCTGGTTTGCCTGGCTTGCACGTGTGATTGTAGTCACAACCTTACTCTCTTTGCCCGAATAGTAACCTAATGAGTCAAGCAGTGTCACGCCACGTTTGAGGTGTCTTGTGATGTAGTATGCTATATCATCGTACTTGCTCGAGAAAATGAAGAACTGTACTGTCTGGCGGTTGCTGTTTACCACATAGTCAAGCGATACATTGACTATCACAAGATTGATGAAACCATAGAATACCTTCTGTAGGCTCAAGGCTGTGTTCTCTGTGGGGATTATGAAAAAACTGCTTATTACAATGCAAGCATCGACATAAAGCATTGCACGTCCGAAACTTACATCCTTGTATTTATTCACAATCGCAGCAATTATGTCGACACCACCCGAACTGCCGTTGCTTATGAAACAGAATGCGAGACCCAATCCTGTGAAGATTGAACCTACAATACACGATTCAAGCTGCTTTTCGGGACCCAGGATATCCGATGCATTGGGATATACCTCAAATACCATCTGGAAAAGCTGTAGGAATAGTGTGAGTACTGCTATTGCATATAGTGTTTTCAGGCAGAATCTCAATCCAAGCTGCCAGATGGCAATGAGAATCAATACAATGTTTATTGAAAAGTAAGATAACTGAATGGGAATACCTGTCGTATACTGTATGATAGCACAGATACCTGTTACACCTCCTGTTACGAAAGTGTAGGGTTCCATAAAGAAATTCCACGAAAAGGCATAGAATGCAAGTCCTACAGCAATAGTCAGGTAATTCTTTACCTCACTCATTATCGAGGGTTGTGGTATAAATCGCTTAGCCATATCTTAAAGTATTATAATGACTTTAATTGGATATTGTCATCAGATAACAACGTTTACAATCTTCTTTGGTACTATGATAACCTTCTTGATGCTCTTTCCGTCGATATATTTCTTGCTGTTCTCATCGGCGAGCACGGTAGCTTCAATATCGGCATTTGTAGCATCGGCTGCAAATTCAAGGGTAAAGCGTGCCTTTCCGTTGAACGATATTGTGTACTTTATGGTATCTTCCTTGAGGTATTCCTCGTTGAATGCGGGCCACTGGGCATCGCATACCGATGTGTTGTGTCCCAATGCCTCCCAAATTTCCTCGCAGATGTGGGGAGCGAAGGGTGCAAGCACCACGATGAATGTCTCGAGTACCGAACGGTTGGTGCATTTGAGAGTACCGAGCTCGTTTGCACATATCATAAATGCACTTACGGTTGTGTTGTAAGAGAACTGGTTAATGTCGTCGGTAGCCTTCTTAATGAGCTTGTGCAGCGATTTAAGCTCCTCTTTTGTGGCCTCGCCGTCGGTTACGATGAGATTATCCTCCTTGTCGAAGAAGAAGTTCCACAGCTTGCGCAGGAAGCGGTGGCAACCGTCGATACCGTTTGTATCCCAGGGCTTTGACTGCTCCAACGGTCCAAGGAACATCTCGTACATACGGAGTGTGTCGGCTCCGTATTTCTCTACTATAATATCGGGATTTACCACGTTGTGCATAGATTTGCTCATCTTTTCTATTGCCCAACCGCAAATGTATTTGTCATTCTCAAGAATAAACTCTGCATCGGCAAACTCGGGACGCCAAGCGCGGAAAGCATCAATATCAAGAATGTCATTCGAAACAATATTTACATCGACGTGAAGCGGTGTAACATCATAGTCTTTCTTAAGATTGAGTGATACAAAAGTATTTGTATCCTTTATACGATAAACAAAATTGCTTCGACCTTGTATCATTCCTTGATTTACAAGCTTTTGGAAAGGTTCTTCCTTAACACTTGCGCCGATGTCGAAGAGGAACATATTCCAAAATCTCGAGTAGATGAGGTGACCTGTCGCGTGCTCTGCACCACCGAGATAAAGGTCAACATTCTGCCAGTAATTGTCGGCCTCGGTTGAAACAAGAGCCTGATGGTTGCGGGGGTCCATATAACGCAGATAGTATGCGCTTGAGCCTGCAAAGCCGGGCATTGTGTTGAGCTCGAGGGGGAATATTGTCTCGTTGTCTATCTTCGATTTTTCTGTTACACAGTTGTTTACAGTGTCCCAAGCCCATACCTTAGCGTGTCCCAACGGGGGCTCTCCGCTCTCTGTGGGAAGGAATTTCTCAACTTCGGGAAGTTCTACGGGCAGATACTCCTCGGGTACTGTATAGGGTACTCCGTTCTTGTAGTAGATGGGGAAGGGTTCGCCCCAGTAGCGCTGACGGCTGAAAATAGCATCGCGTAGACGGTAGTTCACCTTTACTCGTCCGAGCTTGTTCTCTGTCACAAACTGCTTGGTGGCTGCTATAGCCTCTTTTACGGTCTTTCCGTTAAGGTTGAGCTTGCAACCGGCAAATGCAGCAGTGGGAGAGTTTGTCATTATACCCTCCTTTGCATCAAAGCTTTCCTCGCTCACGTCGCAACCCTCAATCAAGGGACGTATCTCAATGCCGAAGTGCTTTGCAAAGGCATAGTCGCGGCTGTCGTGTGCGGGTACCGCCATAATGGCGCCTGTGCCGTATCCGGCAAGCACATAGTCGCTCACCCACACGGGAATCTCTTCGCCTGTGATGGGGTTGATAGCGTATGAACCTGTAAATACACCTGTTACGTTGCGGTCTATCATACGCTCGCGCTCGGTACGTTTCTTGGTGCGGTCGAGGTATGCTTCAACGTCGGCTCTCTGTGCGTCGGTTGTGAGCTGCTGTACAAGCTCGCTCTCGGGTGCAAGGACCATAAATGTTACACCAAAGATAGTGTCGGCGCGTGTGGTGAAGATGGTGAACTCAACGTCGCTCTCCTTAACGTGGAACTTCATTTCGGTACCCTCGCTGCGGCCTATCCAGTTGCGCTGTGTCTCTTTTATAGAGTCGCTCCAGTCTATTCTGTCGAGTCCGTCGAGCAGGCGCTGTGCGTAGGCCGATACTCTAAGGCACCACTGCTTCATCTTCTTCTGTACCACGGGATAGCCGCCGCGCTCCGATACTCCGTCGACAACCTCGTCGTTGGCGAGCACTGTACCGAGCATAGGACACCAGTTTACCATAGTCTCGTTGAGGAATGCTATACGCCAGTTCATCAGTGTCTCCTGCTGCTCCTTCTCATTCATCGTATTCCACTGCTCTGCTGTAATCTCAAGCTCCTCGGTACAAGCAGCGTCAATGCCTGCACTGCCCTCCTTTGCAAGTATATCCACAAGTTCGCTTATTGGCTTGCAGCACTTGGCCTTATTGTCGTAGTAGTGGTTGAACATCTTTATGAATGCCCACTGTGTCCACTGGTAATACTCTGGGTCACAGGTCTTTATCTCGCGCTCCCAATCGAAGCAGAAACCAATCTTGTCGAGCTGCTCGCGGTAGCGGTTGATGTTCTGTTGTGTGGTTATTGCAGGGTGCTGGCCTGTCTGTATAGCATACTGCTCGGCGGGGAGTCCGTATGCATCGTAGCCCATAGGGTTGAGCACGTTGTATCCCTGCAGACGCTTGAAGCGTGCATAGATATCCGATGCTATATATCCGAGGGGATGGCCGACGTGTAGTCCGGCACCCGAAGGATAGGGGAACATATTAAGTACGTAGAATTTCTCTTTCTCACTGTTCTCGGTAACGCGATAGGTACGGTCGTCTCTCCATCGCTGTTGCCATTTCTTCTCAATCTCGTTAAAATTGTATGCCATATCTTTATATTTATTTATTATCCAAAATAATATAATATGCGTTAGTACGCACTTTAACCCACAAAAGTATATAAAAAAAGTAACAATATGGGTTAAGTTATTTATTTTTTGAAATATAGATAAAAAAATAAGCAATAATATAGCAGTTAACCCAAGTTTGTTGTGATTTTTTATGGTGACGGTTTTTATTGGAAGTTAGCTTTGGAGAATGAATTTTTAAAAAATCGCGAGTATAAAACTCCTCCACCGCAAGCGGTACCCCTCCTCTTTAACCTTAGATTTGCGCAAGAAAAGAAAGATAAAGTAGAATGACTATATTTGCCTATGATGTTTAACAGATGTAAAGGACGGCGGAGAGTGAACCAACTCTTTTCGTGGAATAGCTCCGTTCCTCTATTTGGTCTCCCCGCC
>JAFYSC010000141.1 GCA_017546635.1 Bacteroidaceae bacterium
AGTTCCCAAAGAGCGGTTGTTCATCCTGCGGATGATTATTGCATAAAGTACGTTACCTACGTACTCGAAAAAAAGCGACCAGCTTGGACCGTTAAGAGGATACATCTCGCCGTTGCCGCGAACATCGTAACACGCACCTGGATAGGCAGGAACAAGAAACATTGCCAACAGAAGTGCAATCATAGCATAATGGAAAGGAACAGTAGTGCCATCCCATTTCACACCGCCTTGAATAAGATACGTAATAAAACCTATTATGGCAGCCAGAAGAATCATCGGGTGCAGACGTATCAAACGGCGCTTGAAGAAACCTCCTAACGTCATTCCGCTATTGCCCTGTTGCTTCCAACGGTCGTCGTATGCATAACTTATGACAAATCCCGACAGCATAAAGAAAAAGTCTACACCAAGATGACCGTGATTGAAATTCTCTATATTACCGCCCGATGCAAAGGCATAACCCTCGAACACGTGATACCATACTACCATAAGCGCTGCTGCTCCACGCAGTCCATCGAGCAGGGCATAGTGCGGCTTTGTATCGGCAAAAGAAGCCGAAGCTACAAACTTGTTTTTCATATAATTCTATTTACGATTATTTGATTAGCCGCAATACTCAAAAAAACATCTGCACAAGAGACAGACACCTTTATATATAAAGATAATATTCTTGTACAGCGCATCAGCATGCAACTGTATATACATTATTGCAAATATAGTAACAAACGAGCGAAATACGCAAAGTTTACTTTGGCGTATTTTACTGCGAGTGCAGTATATATTCGCTGTTTACAGCAAATACGGTAACAAACGAGCGAAATACGCAAAGTTTACTTTGGCATATTTTACTGCGAGTGCAGTATATATTCGCTGTTTACAGCAAATACGGTAACAAACGAGCGAAATACGCAAAGTTTACTTTGGCGTATTTTACTGCGAGTGCAGTATATGATGTTCGAGATTCACACAAATATAGAAAAATCATACAGATATTATAAGAAAGTTGACTACTTTTGTGCCATATAAAAAGAGAATGGAAATTATGAAACTATTTGACGACATATTGCAGAAGGTGACGGTAAATTCAAAGGACGATGGAACGAATTTCACCTGCACTACAAGGATAGAAGCCATAAAGGAACTGCTCAGGGAGAGCAGATACGAGCTGCTACAGGAGGGCAATCTTACACTCGTCTACGGAAAGCGAAAGCCCATAGCCGGCGAAGGCATAGTGCTCATATCTACCCACATCGACTGCGTATATTCCCAGTGTTTTTGCCACGACAAGGGCGACATTTGGCAAGGTACATTCGACAACAGCTTTACAAATGCAGCAGCACTGTGGAACATGCTTAACGACAGGTTTGCCGAGAATGTAATTGTAGCATTCACAGGTGACGAAGAAAAGGACTCTACCGGCGCCCTCGAAACGGCAGCCATACTTACAGAGATGAATTGCAACATCTCCTATGCCATAGTGCTCGATGTCACCAATGCCGGGTGGGACGAAAATGCCCATTTCACCATCGAGAATGACTATGGCTTCGACATTTATACGGCTCACGGCCTTGTAGAGCTACTGAAACCGCACGAAGAGGAACTCGTATTCTGCCACGATGCAGAACCCGATGAGACGTCGGACTACTTCTATACATACGGAATTCCTTGCTTTACGTTATGTGCACCCGTAAAGGGAGATATGCACTGCGACAAAGGCACATTATTGAGAAAGAGCTCCTTTGCTCCGTATACCTGTATAATGTCAACAATTGCAAACAATCTTATAAAATAGACAGACGCAAGAAAAGAGCTATACACCCTCAAAGGCAGTTGGGAGCATCATATAAAAGATATTACAGTTCTTTTTTCCTTGTATTGTTTTGTCCAACATTATTTTTACTTTAACTTTGTCAAGTTTTTGCGCATAAGCGCATATGTATAATTTAAGATAATTGAATAAAAATGTCTAAATACATTGTTGAAGACACACGAAAAGTAACCACCCATCGCTTGGTGGAAATGAAAAGAAAAGGCGAGAAGATTGCTATGCTCACTGCATACGACTACACAATGGCTACATTGGTAGATGGTGCCGGAATAGACATTATCCTTGTCGGTGACTCTGCATCCAATGTTATGGCAGGTAACGTAACAACCCTCCCTATCACTCTCGACCAGATGATTTACCACGCAAAGTCGGTGGTACGCGGTGTAAAGCGTGCTCTTGTCGTAACAGATATGCCTTTCGGTACATATCAGGTAAATGCCGACGAGGCAGTTAAGAATGCTATCCGCATAATGAAGGAGACACACGCCGATGCCCTCAAACTGGAGGGTGGTGAGGAAATTCTCCCTTCGGTACGCAAGATACTCGATGCCGGTATACCCATTATGGCACATCTTGGTCTCACCCCACAGAGTATAAACAAATTCGGAACTTACGGTGTACGCGCCAAGGACGAGGCAGAGGCCGAGAAATTGTGCCGCGACGCAAAATTGCTTCAGGATGCAGGATGCTTTGCATTGGTGCTGGAGAAGATTCCTGCCGCACTCGGTACAAAGGTAGCGTCGGAGCTCGAGATTCCTGTAATTGGAATCGGTGCCGGCGGTGGAGTAGACGGCCAGGTGCTTGTATGTACAGATATGCTGGGTATGACAGCCGATTTCACTCCACGTTTCCTTCGTCGGTATGCCGACCTGCATACTGTGATAAACGAGGCTGTAGGCAACTATATAAGCGATGTGAAAGCCTGCGATTTCCCCAACGAAAAGGAGCAATATTAAGGTTGCTTATTCCATACATCCAACACAAAGCAAGAGGGCGACTCAAAAGTCATTTTGTAAAGAGAACTACCCCTGTCAGAATACACTCTGACAGGGGTAGCTTGTTCTAAAAGCGGGCTTTTGGGTCAGCCCCTTGTATAATCTGTGATTAATTCCCGAAAGCAAGAATGACAGTTACTCATAAACGGGGTCAACCTGATGAATCCCGTTATTTTGCCTGTCATTGAGAATCTCCATAAGGACATCGTATAGGCAATTGTTCTTGCGGTCTACATTCTCTGAAGGTATCCGGTCAACCGCCTGCTCAAGTTCTTCGAGGCTGAAGAGGTCGCTGTACTGCACAAGCAGATATAACGAGACTATGGATTCCTCATTCTTGAATATCACGTCCCTTATATATTGCGAAACATCGCGATGGGCATCGTACATCCTTTGGTGCATATCAGCCTTTGCGCTGTCACTCATCAATGTATCGGAAGCAAGCATCACCTCTGCTCCAAGCATTTTTGTGACATAATCCGATAATTTCTCTTCAACATCGGCATTGAGGTCGTTCGAGGCAGTACCTGTTGCGGTACTCTCCTCGCCCGACATTATAATTTGGATATCACCACCTTCGAGAAAGAAAAGCATATATTCAGGCTCTACCGATTGCTCATAGCCTATATAATATATCTTGCTTCCTTTTATTTTTCCGCCAAAATGAAACTCTCCGTTCTTAACCACAGTCCTGTCGGTTACGGTAAAATCCACTCCGTCGGCAGAATATCCCATAATGACAGAATCGCCGTCAACAGCTCCATCAATACGGCCTGTTACAGTGTATTCCTGAGAACAGGAGAATAGAGCAAATACCGACAAGGTCAACAGTATATGAAACAGATTTCTCATTCCGGTCATTTGTTATCAGCAAATATACTGCTTGCTTATTGACTCGTTGTTCAATACGCACTGAATTGCCTCGGCAAAGCCCTTTGCAATTGAAAGCTGCTTTACTTTGGGGCAACCCTTGTCGTAAGGAATACTGTTGGTAAATACAATCTCGGTCATTGTAGACTCGCGTACACGCTCCGAAGCATTGCCCGACATAATACAGTGCGATGCAATTGCGCGAACCGATACTGCACCGTTCTCCATCATCAGGTTGGCAGCCTTTGAAATTGTACCTGCTGTATCTACAATATCATCAACAAGGATTACGTTCTTACCTTCTACGTCACCGATAATCTGCATCGTATCTACAACGTTTGCCTTTGCACGTGTCTTGTGGCACAATACGAGGGGTACACCAAGATACTTTGAGTAAGCACTTGCACGCTTAGAACCACCTACGTCGGGAGTTGCTATAACCAGGTTGTCGAGGTTGAGCGACTTGATATAGGGAATGAATACCATTGACGCATACAGATGATCTACGGGGATATCAAAGAATCCCTGTATCTGATCGGCGTGAAGGTCCATTGTGATGATACGGCTTACACCTGCAACGCTCAAAAGGTCAGCTACCAGCTTTGCACCGATTGACACACGGGGCTTGTCCTTACGGTCCTGACGTGCCCAACCGAAGTAAGGCATAACGGCTACTATGCTCTTTGCCGAAGCACGCTTTGCTGCGTCAACCATAAGCAGAAGCTCCATCAGGTTGTCTGAGTTGGGGAATGTAGACTGTACAAGGAATACATTCTTTCCACGGATGGATTCTTCGTATGATACTGCAAACTCGCCGTCGGCAAAGTAGGTTGTGTTCATTTGACCTAATGTACAACCAAGCTCCTTGCATATCTCCTCGGCAAGGTAACGGGATTTAGTTCCCGAAAATACCATATAAGGGGTATTGTTCATAGAGATAGAATTTAGTTTGTTATTTTATGTTTATTAATTTGCTTTATCCTGACAGCACCTTACAGTTTGCGTGCTATCTTTTGTATACGTCTGAACTCGTCAATCAACTCGCTGTAGTCGGTCGAACGGCACGAATCGAACCTGTTCCACAACTGCGAATCGAGGATTACACCGCCGAAACCGTATGTTGCCAGACGCTTGATATTGCCTGTGTCAATGTCGCCAAAGGCCCACACACGTTTGTTTATTACCTTCTTTGCCTTTTCGTTGAGTTCTGTACTCTGGTGGAATGTACGTCCCAAAGGACCAAAGCACATGACCTCGTAGAAGCTCTTGAACTCATCCAGTTCCTGCATATTGGCCGCATAGCCCACCAGCTTCCCTTTTTGCTTTTCGCTGGGGTGGGGTGAGCCAGGAGGGAACAGTTGTCCGGCAAGCTTGTAATCCTGCATCAGACGGTTATTGCAGGTAAATATACGTTTGTGGAATTTCTTGGGAATAAGACTCAATAATCTCTCGATATATTGCGGATGCGGAAAAGACTTTTCGAGAAAAAGGTAATCCAGTTCCTCTTCAAAAAGCCTGGTAATTATTTTATCCTCTTCAATGAAGAATGTCGGTTTTGTTACAACGGCGAGTTTCATTGTCCTGGTTTTTTTCGGTTATTGCCGGAGGAGTTTCCTCCGAGTATTCAATCTTTCTGCAAAATTAATATTTTTTATCATATAATATCCAACATTTGACGATATTAATTTAATGGTTTTCTGTTTTTTTATCCGTTTGTCTGGTAAATTTTGCCTCTTTGTTTAGAATTATGTTCCCGCGGTACTCTTTTTAATATCTGCGTACACTTGATATATGTCCAAAATGTACGGCAAACATACAGACTCCCGACCTATAACAGGAGGCACGCTTTGACACAAGACGTGTATATTGATGAAACAATATCCTCACCAGTTGTGTTTTATAATACGATATTCTTAAAATAATTTGTTATGGCTAAAGAAAGTATTTTAATTTTGAGACAGCGCATAGACCTGCCCGAACTGCTGGACAAGCTGAACGCAGCGCTGAGTGAAGAGTGGCTGGCATTTTATCAGTATTGGATTGGCGCTCTTGTTGTAGAGGGAGCTATGCGCGCCGATGTACAGCGCGAATTCGAGGAGCACGCAGCCGAAGAGTACCGTCACGCCAAGATGCTCGCCGAGAGAATAATCCAGCTCGAGGGTGTACCTGTGCTCGACCCATCGCATTGGACCGACCTTGCACGATGCAAGTACTCTCCACCTATAAAGAATGACGTTGCAACGCTGCTGAAACAGAATATCGCTGCCGAACGATGCGCAGTGATACGTTACGAAGAGATTGCCACCTTTACAAACAACGTCGACTATACGACTTGCGATATTGCCAAGCGTATTATGGCCGAGGAAGAGGAGCACGAACAGGACCTGCAGGACTATCTGCGCGATGTCCAATGGATACTGAAGTCTATGGAGTGCAAATGCTAGAATCGTCCCGGTGTCAAGCCGAAATAACGGCAACAGGATATATGCCGGCAAATTGACAGGAGGGAGCATACAATTTCACACACACCCATTTTATTCCGATAAAATGATTGCAAAAAAGTGCGTGGCCTTCAATTGGAGGTTGCGCACTAACAATTATTTTGTTAACTTCGCACACACAAACACAATATGCATAAAATGGAAGAAAATAGAGGAAACAACGACCTGAGAAAAGCCATCAACACGCTGGTTGCCGACCTGTGCATTTTCAAGATAGCTTTTAGGAGATTGTGGGACAACATCATAAACATTGTAAAATGTATAAATTGGCATAAGGCCAAAAATATAACAGGAACAGTATGGTTCAAATGGACACTTGCAGCATTTGCAGTATTATTCGCGATATTATTGCTCGCAAAAGGATGTTCCGCTACCGACAACAGCATAAGCATCGATACGGACGGAAATGAACACATTGCTGTTACCAAAGGTTTTTCTACACGCATACCCTGTCCGGCAAAAGCACACAGGATTTCCAATGTCAATTATACCAAGGAGTTCAACGACCTTAACGATACACATATGGCTGTAGCCGAAAAGATCGGCGTGAAGCCTATCCAATCGAGAGAGGATGCCGCAAACGCATCGCGCACGCTGGTTGAGATATCATCGTCGGACGCATATATGGTTGACGACCTTACACACTCGATACCTTTTCTTATACCAGACGGTGCAGAACTGCTAAGGAAAATTGGAGAAAATTTCCAGGATTCACTGTTGATGAAGCACCTGCCCCCACACAAAGTAATAGTGACATCGGTGCTCCGCACAAAGGACGATGTAAAAAAGTTAAGGAAAAGAAACACGAACTCCTCGGAGAACTCGGTCCACTGCTACGGAACCACCATCGACATTACCTATAAGAGATTCCTGTCTGAG
>JAFYSC010000142.1 GCA_017546635.1 Bacteroidaceae bacterium
GATGCGCCTGCGTGCCTCGTCTACATTTTTTACGGTAATGCCCGTGGCGTATATTTGAGGCATATTGTTTCCGCGCTCCAGATAGCCGGCTTGCTCAAGGGCTGCCAGAGCAGTACGAACACGCGTTTCAATATCAGATACGGAGTCATCCCAACCTGCTTTTCTTGCTATTTCCAATGCGGAACAGCATATGCGCTCACGGAACTTCGTCATCTCTTTCACTGCTTTCCAAACCTGCTGTATTTCACTGATGCTCAGCTTTGTCTGATTAAGCAGGATAAAATGCTTGTCCAAGTCGGAGTCGCCATATAATACAAAACACCGCGCTTGCAGTTCCGGGTCTCTACCTGCCCTGCCTGCCTCCTGTACATAGTTTTCCAGCGAGTCGGAAATATCATAGTGCACTACCAGGCCAACATCTTTCTTGTCTACTCCCATACCGAATGCAGACGTGGCTACAATAATGCTGACCCGACCTGACATAAACGCATCCTGATTGGCAATCTTCTCGTCGGAATCCATCTGGCCATTGAAAGGCAATGCTTTATAACCATCACGGGTGAGTTTTTCGGCCAGCTGTTTTGTCCTTCTCGTTCTCGACACATAGACTATTGTAGGGCACGAGGATTCGGCAATCAATGAACGCAATTTTGCATATTTGTCTTCATCCGTATCGGTGTGTATGACAGAATAGCGCAGGTTGGTTCGCGAAGCTGTAGATGCAAAAAGTTGGAGGTCGAGACCAAGTGTCTGCTTGAAATAGTCACAAATATCCTGTACTACCTTTTGCTTAGCTGTAGCCGTAAAACACGAAACGGGTATCGGTTCCTTGAGCTTTTTCTTTTTCTGGTATTCACTGATGAATTTACCGATATACAGATAATCAACCCGAAAATCTTGTCCCCAAGACGAGAAACAATGAGCTTCGTCTATAACAAATCGTACAATATGCCTTGCCAACAGAATCTTCTCCATTGTTCTTGAGCGAAGCGTTTCCGGTGATATGTATAAAAGTGAAGCATCACCGTCAAGGACGCGCTGAATGGCAAGCGAGCGGCTGATAGGGTCGAGCAATCCGTTTATGGTTACAGCGTCCGTTATTCCTCTGTCGTTAAGATTGTCGACCTGGTCCTTCATAAGTGACTGCAAAGGGGATATGACTACTGTCAGGCCGTGTACGGAACGTCCGCTCATCAGCGCCGGCAACTGGAATGTGAGTGACTTTCCTCCGCCTGTAGGGAATATGGCAAGCAGTGATTTCCCGTTTACAGCAGCCTTCACGGAGTTTTCCTGTAAAGGCTCATTCTCATAACTCCTGAATTGCCCGTAGCCGAAATGTTGCTTTAAGTTATAATGGACATCGAGTTCCTTATTGCAATAATTGCAGCCACGAATGCATTTCGTTTGTCGTAGGAGCTTGATGACTGTTTCTACATTAGGATAGTTGTACAGCACCCACGCTGGAGTAATGGAGCGGTAATCGGTCGTGTCTATCAAGGCTAATGCATATGCCAGTTCGCAAGGATATTGGGTGGCTAGACTTTCAATGTCGGCATTCTCACAAATTTTTCCATTGTATGCAGAACGTATCAGATTGGCCAGTCCTTCTGTTCCTGCCTTGGCATTGACGAATTTCAGGAAACCGTCGAACTCGGGTATACCTTGCAATAGCGCAGTATAGATACTCCTTTTGTTATCCGGCAATGTGTCCCATCGGGCCACCTCATCCATAAGCAGGTCATATGCTTTTTCGCAGTCGTTTACCGGATTATTTATCTGATCACTAACTAATTTATCATCCTTTAATAGGCGGTGATATGGCTTCTCAGGGAATAGCAATGGCGAAACATAAAGCGTATCGACCAGCATCCATTGACGGGTTTCTTCCTCAAAAAGATACTTCGCATCGTGGTGGATTATATTATGCCCGCAAACAAAGTCTACACCTTTCAGAAATTCCAGCAATTCACGTTTGTTGGCATTGTGGAAAGTGGCTCTGTCCCACCTGAGCGCGCCAATATCGTTAATGCGGTGGTACTTTGGACTGAGCTCCACATCTACAAATGCATAGCGGGAAGTATCGCGGGATACCTGCTTGGCAGAATTGTCTACCGTGTCGCTGATTGACTTTATGATTCTATCCCAAAAAGACATATTTTAATGTTAAATAGGTGTTTATTTGCCTTTGTTCCCCAAAAGATGATAAAGTGTCTGTCCATCATTGTATTTTCAGGGTGTAGTAAACTCTCGTATATCCGCATTCATTGGTGTGTTTATTCATTAGAAGTATGGATGGACTCCATTGGCTGCATAATTTATTTTTGCAAATATAGTCAATTTAATCAGTTGTAATGGACAACGCAGCTTTTTTGTTTGAATAGAGCAGAGTAGAGGAGGAGGTTATGAGTTGTACAAGGCTTCTATTTTCTTTTCACTTGTATTTGCTTGTCAACAGTTAGTGATAATGTGTAGGAAAAATCGTACCTTTGCATTGTCATATATGCTCTCGGTTTTCCAAATTATCGAACTTGCGGAATTTTTATACCGAGGTATTATATGCCGATGCAATTAGTCTGATAAACAATAAAAAGATATAACTATGAATGAAATTACCAAATGTCCCAAATGTGGTGGCGAGTATGTATATTTTGACGGCTCTCTTTATGTGTGCCCCGATTGTGCATATGAATTCAATGAAGAAAGCGTATCTTCGGCTGCTTCGGCCGATGTACCTAAGGACAGCAACGGAGCAGAACTCTTCGATGGCGATTCTGTAACAGTTATCAAGGATTTGAAAGTCAAGGGCTCGTCTATGGTTATCAAGAGAGGCACAAAAGTAAAGAGCATCCGCCTTACCGAGAATCCCGAGGAGGTTGACTGTAAATAAATGGCAGCGGTATTGTGCTAAAGACTTGTTTCCTGAAAAAATAAGTATAGAAAATCAAGTTTGCGTCAGGCTACATATAATGAGAGGGCAACCCATTTTACTTTTGGGTTGCCCTCTCATTGTTGTTGGTTGAATATAAAGAGCCTTTTTACTTTGTTGCAAGGTGTTATATCCTGTTGTGATTTGTACTGATTCATAGGGGTGATTTCTCTTGTTCTTCTGTGCCTTTATTCTGTAAAAGGGACAAAATTTTGTAATATGCTACAGATGTATTATCTTCGCAGTTGTTAGAATTATATTGTATAATAAAACAAATAATAGAAAATATGTTTTCAGGAATAGTAGAAGAGTTTGCAACAGTGACTGCACTCGTTAAAGAGCAGGAAAATATCCATTTTACACTCACTTGCTCGTTTGTCGACGAACTGAAGATTGACCAGAGCGTAGCACACAATGGCGTGTGTCTTACTGTTGTCAGGATAGAGGACAATACATACACCGTAACAGCAATGCGTGAGACTCTGGAACGCTCCAATCTTGGTACGCTTGCCGTTGGCGATAAGGTAAATGTAGAACGCAGTATGATGATGAACGGCCGTCTGGACGGTCACATTGTACAGGGACACGTGGACCAGACAGCAGAGTGTATTGAGCTGCGCGATGCCGATGGCAGCTGGTATTATACTTTCCGCTATCCCAAGAACCCCGAAATGGCAAAGAAGGGATACCTTACAGTTGATAAAGGATCAGTTACGGTGAATGGAGTGAGCCTTACCGTGTGCAGTCCCACCGACGACACGTTTACCGTTGCCATTATTCCTTATACTTACGAGCATACCAATTTCCACGCTATTAAGGTGGGCACACGCGTGAACATCGAGTTTGACATTATAGGCAAGTATATTGCCCGTATGATTAACAATTGATGCGATGAAAAGCTTTCTCGAACTTGCGCAGGCGCGTCAGAGTGACAGGGCGTTCGTGCCAGGTAAACGCATAGAGCGCGAGGTGCTGGAGCGCATAGTGGAGGCAGCGCGTCTTGCGCCGTCGGCGTGTAACGGGCAGCCGTGGCATTTTACGGTGATAACCGACGGGCAACTGTTGCCCGAGGTTGGCCGTGCAACGTCGAGCCTTGGAATGAATACTTTTGTGAAAGACGCTGCGGCGCTTGTCCTCATCACGCACGAGGGAACCAATATGACCTCAAGAATAGGCAGCGGAATAAAGGACAAGGATTTTCCTGTTATGGATATAGGAATAGCATCGGCCTATCTGACTCTCGCCGCCGAGGATGAGGGGGTGGGGTCGTGCATTCTCGGCTGGTTCGACGAGAAACGCGTGAAGGAACTTGCCGGAATACCGCAGAAGAAGCGCCTGATGCTTATCGTGGCATTGGGGTACGCCGCAAAGCCCAAACGCAAAAAAGTACGTAAGGCGTTGGAAAAGGTTGTATCGTTTGAGAAGTATCAGCGTAAATAAACGTGCCGGAGTCCATACGCTTGTTTAAGCAGTTTGAACTTGGTGATATGCAGTACCGACGGGAAAAGAAACGTCTCCTGCCCTATCAGTGGTTATGATAGGGCAGGAGACGTTTTATATTTTCAGGTCCATTACATACAAATCTCGGCCAATATTCCTGTGTAGTTGTCTTTAGAGAATTTCTCGCACATAAATTCAATGACATCGACAACCTCGTCCAATGTTTTTTTATCCTGCAGTCTGGCTGTGAGAATTTCTGGCGGCATCGAATTGTACACACCGTCGGAACAAAGAAAAATCCTGTCTCCTTCCTCTAACACAAGACGAACGGTGTCGGGTACGGCAATTTCGGGTTCAGTTGAGAAAAAACACCTCTGTATTGCTTCGGGGTTTATTGTAGGGTCAATGTGGTCTGCTGTCTGATGGACAAGACTGCCATTGCGTAGCAGATAGCAGCGGCTGTCGCCACAGTGCGCTATAGTGAGAATGTTTCCTTCGATGCTTGCCATTACAAATGTTGTACCCATTTCTATCGGGCGGACAACCCGTGAACGGACATACAGGTCCTCTGCTGCTTTCTTGCAGGCTTCAATTACTTTCTCCTTGCTGTCGGGATATTCGGGGTTACTTTCCCAAAAATCGCATATTGAATTACATACTGTATTTGCTGCGACGTCCCCCATTGAGTGGCCACCCATACCGTCGCACAGCACCATTAATGTACGCTTGTGTTGCGTCATCTCCACAACCCTGCAGACATCCTGGTTGGCTCTTCTGATACCTGCTTCGGAGAATGTTGTATAGTTAATAGTCATA
>JAFYSC010000143.1 GCA_017546635.1 Bacteroidaceae bacterium
AATGAAACCATCCCAGATGGCAGATGTTATTTATATTTCAACTATTAATATTTAATATTATAACAAAATTTTAATCCAATTAGCAAATTATTCTATTTTTGCATTTAATAAAAATCAAACGGCTCTTCCCGGATATGTTGACGGCTTTACTCTTATGAGTTCGTGGTATTATTATAAAGATAACGCCTTGCACATATCGGAGTTTGCTCCAATCGTAGACGGTTGGGTCGATATTCAGAAGAATGATGAAGGGACTTATGCTATCACATTCGACGTCTATGATGACCTGAACAACAATATTACAGGAACATACACCGATGTGAAGCTGGATATGAAATCTGCGGTATCGTATCCGGTTATAAATCTATAGTACCGCATAGCCAACTGCGCTATGCAGTAATGAGTACAAACAACAAGATTGGTGCGTGCAGGGAGCATTGTAACTCCGTCACGCACCAATCTTGTTTATATGTATCGCATCTGAGGACAACGCTTCATTTCGGCAGTTTGCACGAAATGAATTGAATTGGATTACTCCAGCCTTGTGGTTTTCTATGCAGCAAATCGCTTGTCTTTATAAAAACAGATGCAGTATATCAATTGGCTAAAAACAGTTACTCCAACGGAATGTCGGGGTGCTGCACCGACAACGGCAAACCGTCCTGAGAGAGATAGAACATATACAGCACAACGGGCTCAGTTCCACAACTCTCGCCGTGATGTACGGCATCAACCATCTCTACCACCACGTCGCCTGCGTGCAGAACGGTTGTCCTTCCGTCCTGACCAATGATTTTGAGTTCGCCCTGCACAAGCACACCGTGATTCATTGATACGTGGTGATGCCAGCCTAACTTTTGGCCGGGAGGGATAACGTATTTAACTGCCACAAGTTCGGGACGCCCCTGCGGGTAGTCGGGCAGTTCCATTCCGTTCCAACTTTGGCTGGTACGCAATAGTTCAGTACTCTCAACGCCTGTAACAGCATTCTCCTTGGCACAAGAGAACAGCATTCCAATGCCACAGCAAACCACCACGGCAAGTGCCAAAAATTTCAATTTCCTCATACGCATTAAAAAGATATTTTATAATGATTGAAACAGTTATACTACAAAATTACACCTACATTTTGAACTACCAAAAAAAGTGCATTCACAAATAGCGATACCGTAAGTATAAACGCTTGAAATCGGTTTGTATATCTGCATTATTTTATATAATCACTTTTATGCCAATGTCGAGAAGTATATTAAAACAGGTTTCTTGACAATCAAGCTCCATCTTTTTCGCAGGTCGATAGACGGATTTATCTATTTTCTTATTAGATTTGCAACAATTCAGTACCGTTTGCTCAGAAGATTAAACAAGATATGACTGACTCACAACTTATATTCGGTATACTACAGAACGACGAGCGTGCCTGGAGGCACATCTGCAGGGAGATGAAACCGGGTTTTGCTTCAATCCTGGGACAGACATTCTCTATAGACAAGATTTCAGACGAAGACATCGAGGACATCTTCCAAGAGTCGTTGATTGTGCTTATGCAGAAGGTGAAGAGCGGCAGCGTGACCTGTTCCCGTGAGGGCGCTCTGTTCAGTTATCTTGTACAGATTGGCAAGTTGACAGCAAGTAATCTTGTACGCAAAAAGATGGCACTGAATTTGGACGACGCGGTTACCTTTCCGCTCGATATGCATAATATAGCAGAAGATGAGATTGCTATAGATGAGAAACAACAGATGCAGGACGAACTTCTGGACAAGGTGTTCGACCGCATCCCTTCGGAGTGCAGTACTCTACTCAAACAGTTTTATTGGCATCACAAGCCTATGGACGAGATTGCAAGCATTTTGGGTATGCGAAATGCCGATTCGGCCAAGAGCAAAAAGAATAAGTGTATGAACAGAATCAAGGAAATAGCAGCCCGACTCATTGAGAGTGACGAGTTTGCCGAGGAGGTTGTCCGCTGCGCTATAGAGAGAGCCGCACTAAGGGAGTTGATTAAAGAGGAAAGAATCCACGCCGAGAGCGGTCACCTGATGGCAGCCCTGGATATAGATGATAATGACGGGGAGCAATGAGGGATAAACTTGATAGACTTTCCTATTTCGCTACCACAGTATTGTTCGGTTTGCTGGCACTGCTGTTCTTGGCCGTATTCATCACCTCGATAGGAAAGAATGCCATTGATATGTGGGTGAGGATAGGATGGAGCTGGAGACACGCCGGCAATTATGTGGGACTGTTTGTGGGATTTGCTGCGTACATAGTCTTAGCCATCGTACTTACAAGACTCAGAATCAGTCACAATCTGAACTGGTTCATGAAGTTCACCCACGAGTTGACCCACACGCTTATGGCCCTGCTGTTCTTTAAGAAAATCAACGAATTTGTGGTCAAAGGCAAGGAGTGCTATGTAATCTACAAGGTGGGTAAATATGGAATTGGCTATACACCCATCACTCTGTCGCCATACTGCATACCCATATATACATTCATGATATTCCCATTCCGCTTTGCCGGCAATTGGCATTATATGATATTCTTTGATGCGCTGATTGCATTTTCCTATGCCTTTCACCTTCACTCATTCATAAAACAGACACGCTTCACACAGCCGGACATTGAGAACTGCGGCATTGCAATGTCTGTTTCCTATCTGGCATTCACCCACCTTGCAGTGGCGTCCCTCATTCTTGCAACTCCCAAAGGTGGCGTACTGAAGGCATTTGGCAGGGTATTTTATGAATATCCTATGCAGGTCCTTACCGACCCGTCGGGATGGATGAAAGAAATTATGAATTATTTTTCGTTATAAGTGGTTACCTTTTCTTCATTGTGACATTATAGAGTGAAAACAAATTCAATAACACTCTAAAAATTAAACATTATGAAGAAAACTATTTTCATTGCGATTTTTTCGCTCGTTTCAATGTTCTGTGTAGCTGCACCTGCTGCCGAAGCATCGGCAGCAGGTAAAAAATCCACTGTTACTGCAAGAATCTCAGGGGCAGACGAGACGTTTGATTTTGACACCAAGACGTTGGCAACCATTTTCAGCCTTATGCCACAGAAGGTGAAGACACTCTGTATAAGCAGTTACAAATGCATCGCCCCACGAATTGAAGAATCTGTAGGCAAGCGTTTCGTCTATGAGGGTGTGACAATCACTCCAATCAGGACTGCCGACGGCATCAATCTGGAATTCAGCTATAAAGGCTACACTATTACAGTCGAGAACTACACAAAAGCCGAGTTCGACAAATTCTTTGGCCTTTAATCACACCAGGTCCGAAATATTCCCGGGTAGCCACATCCGCTACCCGCATATGTAACCTGCTACTATTGGTAGCCATATTTCCTGAAATTTAGAAGCTGTCTAAATTTGTATCGTCAAGTTTTTTATAGGTCAAAAAATAGTGTCAGCGAGCAAAACGCAAGTTTACTTGCAGGTTTTTCAGCGAGTGCAACCTATTTTGACGCAAAGCAAAGTGGAATGTTTTATTATTTTTCGAGGGAGCGTAGCGGGCTACGTAACCGGGAGAAAGAAGAAAACAGGCAATTTTGAACATAAAAAACAACGAAATAACAGCTTCCAATATAAGAAAAACTTTTTTTAGAAATTTAAACAGCTTCTTATTATGAAACGCTTTTTTTTAAGGACAGTCTTAGTTATTGCCGCCATCATTTTTATTGGTATGCTCATTCCACAGAACCTGAAGATGCCTGTTGCAGGTGCAGACAGCAACAGTTACAACCACGAGACATTCTGGCACGAGGGATGGGGTACATCCATTGTACACAAGGGAATAGATGTGTTTGCCAAGCGTGGGACAAGCGTCCATTCCGCAACACGGGGTATAGTGCTTCTTACTGCCGAATATGGCAAGGGCGGCAAGTTAGTGCTTGTGCTCGGCCCTAAATGGAGACTGCATTACTATGCTCACTTGGACGAAATAAAGACCAAACCATTTGCATTTGTTACGCAGGAGAGCGAGATTGGCACTGTGGGCAATACAGGTAATGCCATTACTACACCTGCACACTTGCACTATGGTATTGGAACACTTGTACCATATTTGTGGAGAATTGACAGTGCTCCACTCGGCTGGCAGAAGATGTTTTACCTGAACCCAATTGATTATCTGCAATAGCTATGAAGATACTGGAAGGAAAATGATACCCACCAAGGCATACAATAAGAGCAATTCAAGGATTTACAGGGAACAACACCGTTGCATAGATAGTAATATAAACCACGAACACCGTTATTATGAAGAAGTTTCTGATATTCATATGTATTTATTCTGTTGCAGTCAGCGCAATAAAGCTGTTCATCCCGAATGACGTGCCCTCGGACATATCCGATATATACAATTACTGCAGGAACAACGGATACAGCACAGAGTATTGCTTCCTGACAGATTTTTCGAAGCCCTCGGGAATCAAAAGATTCTACATCAACAGTTTCAAGGAAAAGAAAATCATTCAAAAGAGCCTGTGTGCAAACGGACGAGGCAAGGACTGGAACATATTCAACTCCACATTCAGCAATGTAATAGGCAGCAATTACTCCAGTCTTGGCAAATATAAGGTAGGTAAACTGAGGCCTATTATGTCCAGTTCCTTGTACGGAAAAGGGTACAATCTGCACGGGCTTGATTCCACCAACTCGAATACCATTGTCCGCGGAATCCTTATCCATAAGGGAAACGTGGAATTTGAGACATTCCCATTGCCTTGCATACCGGCCAGCAAAGGATGCTTTGCAGTATCAAGTTCTATGATGAAGCATATCGGGGATATCAAGGGGCAGTCGAGCAAGCCTATCCTGCTATATGCCTACAAATAAGAGAAACAACAATACCAAGAGATATGAAACATATATTTGAAAGTTTATGGAAGTGGGCAATTATCATTGCTTTAATTACACTGTCATATTACACGATGTCCAATACACATAGCAGCATTGCAAGGAATCCGTACAACATTATAAAGATAACAGGCCTGGACTTGCCGAAGATAACATCTGTAGAATCCGAGAACAATACGGAACGTACATCCTCGGCTTGGGACTGCTTCATACACCGTGCACAGTTTGCAGAAGGAATATCGGCAGAGTGCATCCGTGAATTAGAGCACCTATGCGAAACGGACAGCCTACACTGGACGAGCCGCAAGGATGGTAGCTATACCGATGACGCCTGGAGCAACGGGGGATATTACAGCATAACCTGCCACATATACAAGAACTCTTCCGTGGTCACATATTACGTAGAGGAGATGGATGGCGCCTTCGTCACTTTACTTGGATTTATGGCTTTTGCGGCAGCGGGCATTTGGGGAATCAGACTCATTGTTTCAGCAATACAGATAAGAAAAAGGAAATGAAGAAAATCATCATTGCAATATCGTTAATGACAGTATGTCTGGCAATAGGCGTTACATATCTTCATCACAAAGGATATGGCCGCAGGATTACCCGTAAAATCCTCCATTCCGTTCAATGTAGGAACAAGGCAACGAATGAGGCGGACGGATACTATTCTGTCACGTTCAACGACAGGAACAGCAAGCATCTGAGTTCTGCCACAAAACTGGGATTAAAACGGCCGTTAATGAGCAGGGTTGAGGCCGAGGCCGTAAAGAGCAGCCTGGTAAGAATCAGGAGCAACGACCATTACAATGTTGACAAACTCACCTACTCCATCCCTTACCTTACCAGCGGAGCGGCAGAACTGCTTGACATTATTGGCAAGAACTTTCAGGATTCACTCAAGAGCAAAGGGCTGAAACCGAGCAGGATTATTGTCACATCCGTACTGAGAACACAGGAGGACATCACAAGATTGAAGAAATCGGGCAACCCCAATTCCTCAAAGAACTCGGCACATCGCTATGCCACCACCTTCGATATTACCTATGCCAGATTTGCCAAGACACAGACGAACTGTTTCAGACGTTGCAAATCGGCAGACACAAGAACGCTCACTATGGTTCTGGGCGAGGTACTGCACGATTTGAAAAAACAGAAGAAGTGTTACGTGAAATATGAAATAAGGCAGAAATGCTTCCACATAACAACCAGAATATAAAAAGAGAAAAGAAGGCACCATTGTTAACATTTCAAAATTTTAGCAATTTTTATAAGTACTGCATACAGACAGCATAATGTGAAGAGAAAAAAACATTTACCTTTGCCCCATAAAATTGCGCTCCAAAAGCAATGGATCATTTTGGAGCTCGAGACAAATCTGTTATAACAAGTCAAGAAGAAGAATAGCAATGAGACGCATCCTAACAGCCTTTATAATCTTTATAGCAGCAGCTGCAAGCGCATTTGCACAGGAGACAATGGCCGATGAGATTTCGGACTGGGCAAATGAGTGGAAGCATACATTCTCTAAAGAGGGAATCAAGGAATGGAAACCGGAATTTACAGCCAGGTACTATGCCGGTTTCTACACTTCAGGACCTATGCTCACAGCAGGCGTCAGGATTGATGAAAAGCGCGCCTTGTCTTTGTTTGTGCGGCAAGGAGACACTTATATCGACCACGCTCCTGGCGACCTCTATTCTATCTGTACAGGTATAAATTTCAGAAGATACTGGCACATAGGCACGCGTAAGAGATTTTCGTTCTATAGTGACTTTTATGTCGGCGCAGGATATATATATAAAATAGGCGGCAAGTATCATAAAGAGACTACAACAGGAGAGCAGAAGGAGGTTATTGACGACAACGTTGGCGATGTGATGTTTGTGGGCGGATGGCAGCCAGGCTTAAGCATCAGATGCTACAAAAACCTCAATTTATTCTTTGGTCCTACGATTGCCACCGACTGCCTTGGCCTTCATTTTGGAATAGGTTTCTGAGAACACCATATCACACAATAGAAGCGGTAAATGACTG
>JAFYSC010000144.1 GCA_017546635.1 Bacteroidaceae bacterium
CGTGCAGGTGAGCATAGAGTTGTTGAGGAACATAAACGCAATGACAATACTCCCGACAACATCGTATATACCGTAATCCACTACACCCAAGCTCGATACTATCAGGCTCGATGTATAAAGATATACGGCCATCTGAAATATCATTCTGAAATACAGAATGACAGTATTCCTCATTATGCGCTTATTGTTCATCAGCTACAGAATATTACCCGCCCCTTTACTTGAGTACGTTAATGAGTGTTACAATCATTGTGGCAATAGATATTGTAGATGTTCCCAGAGTCATAATCTCGGCAGTCGACAACCGGCGGTCGCTCTTGCGCGGCACAACAATCTCACATCCGGGCTGTATAGCTTTCTTTGAGCTCTTGGATATCTTCTCGACACTGCCGTTCATATAAATGACGTACACTCCGCTCTTCTTTGCTGCATCGCTGTAACCTCCGGCGTGGTCGATATAATGGCTCAGTTTTTTACCCTCCTGCCAGTTTATAGATATAGGGTGACGTACCTCACCGCTTATTTTCACGGTTGTCGTATATTGGGGCACTGTCAGAATGTCTCCGTCCCTGAGCACCATATCATCCTCGGAACCGGGCATTTTCAAGGCAGCCTCGAGATTTATTGCAACAGGATAGTAATTTGCCATATTCAGCTTTGCCTTGTAGAGTGAGTCGAGCACAGCAAGGTCGACATTCTTATCGGACCTCAGAGCCTCCTCGTACAACTGGATTTGCGACGAGTTGATAAGGACATCGCGCTGCGAAATCTCCTCCTCGGTCATTTGGCGATAGAGATAAGCACCCTTGCCATAGGCAGTATGGGCAAGTCCTCCTGCAGCCTTCAAAAGGTCGCTCAGTTTATATTCCTTATTAGTAATGGCATATTCTCCTTCGAAGTTTACAGCACCCTTTACCGTCACTGTCTGTGACTCGGCAAAGACAGGACTGCGGCGCACATACACTCCGTCGAAGGGTTTTAACACAAAGCTGTCGTTTCCGTCTACCATAAACCCGTCCTTGAGTTCAAAAGAGTATGTCTCCGAGGTTGTATTTCCGCCCTCTTTTGCTGCGGGATTATATATCTGGCGGAAGACATCGATTTTAGCAGTAGAGGCTGCTCGCGTGAGACCTCCTGCCTGCAGGATAATATCTTCGATAGTCGTATTCTCGGCATACTTGTATATACCTGGGAAGTTTACTTCGCCACCTACAGTTATTGTTAGTTCTCCCTGCATCTGTGATGTGCTCGGAATGTAAAGTGCATCGTTGTTTTTCAAGACCACATCGGGTACAGTTCCGTCCAATATACCTTTCAGATTAACAGCCTGAGCCTCTATTGTATTGTCATAGTTACGGTGGTGGAGCACTGCTCTATTGAGGAAAGCATCCTCGCGCACACCGCCCGCAGCCTCAACAAGCTGGTAGACTGTATTTATTGTACTGCCGAACTGATACTGTCCAGGATAGAATACAGCTCCGCTCACCTCTACCATATTGGAGTAACGGGGAATTACCGAATCTATGTATAGAGAATCGCCGTCGCACATTGCAAATGAAGACATTTCATTTCGTTTTACGGTGTGTAGCGAGTATTCGCGTCCGCTCTTGCGCACCACTCTTATCTGCTCCTTATAGGCATCACCTGTAAAGCCGCCTGTATAATTGAGAAGTTGCGACAGCACCTCACCTTCTTTTGCCTCGTAGAGCATAGGGCGTTTTACCTTACCCTTTATATTGACAAGTGCAGCATACGCACCGACGCTTATCACATCATTGTCCTGCAGGCGTACATCGGAATCGGTATTTCCATTAAGGATATAATCATATACGTCTATCGCCGAAATGAGTTTACCGGCCCTATATACATTTATTGTACGCAGCGTACCGAAGTCGTTTATACCGCCCGCTGCATAAAGAGCATTGAAGGCTGTGGAAAGAGCGCTCAAAGTGTATGTACCGGGCGTTACAACCTCGCCTACAACCTGCACATGTATGGAACGTACAGCACCTACAGATAGACTTATCTGTGAATCGGCATACACCTCGCCGAGTGCATCCTTTACATACTCGGCAGCTTGCGCCACAGTGCGGCCTGCAAGATACAGGGGACCCACACCACTCACTACAATGTTGCCGTCGGGCGAAATTACCTCATCGACAAGTGTCTGCGATGCCCCCCACACATCAATAATCACCTGGTCACCTGAACCAAGGACATAACCGGCGGGAGTGGGGATATTGAGAGACGGCTCAAAAGTAAGCAGCTCGTTATTGAATATGTTGCGGCCAAATACCGAATTTTCGGTCTCAAGGATATTCCTGTAATACAGGAGCGAATCGATATCGAAGAAGCCAATCTCCTGCTGCAGCATTTGACGTTTTTCGGTTGCGCTGTAGTCCATCTGGCTCTCGCGTGCCGATACTACCATATTGTTGCTCTGCCTGCGCTTGTCATCCTCGTTCTGCGCCTTTTTGTTGCGGGAGCGCGAGGTGACAGTCGACTTTCCTGTGAGGTCCACTGCACCGGGCTGTTGCTGTTCGGCATCGTACTTTTGTTTGATACGGCGCATACGCTCCACGGTAACACCTTTTCGCAACAATTTAGATGCTATAACCTGCTCGCTCGAGCCTTTTTCCTGCTCGGTAAGGACAAAATTTACAATCTGCTCATCGGTCATACTCTGGGACATTGCCATTTGTACACAGACAAGCAGGAAGAATGATAAAAGGAATATTCTTTTCATCGCTATATTTTACTGTTTCTTAGAATTTCTTACCGTAGATAATCATCAGGGCTGTCTTTACGATAATCTTGCAGTCGAGCCACAAAGAACGGTTCTGGAGATAGTCGAGGTCCATCTGCAAGCGCACCAACATCTTTTCCATCGTATCGGTATATCCGTTGTACATTGTTGCGTGCGAAGTCAATCCCGGACGCATAAGATAGATATAATCGTAATTGGGATTATGCTCTTTTATCTGGTCTATAAAGAACTGCCTCTCGGGACGGGGACCGACAAACGACATTTCGCCCTTGAATACGTTCCACAATTGTGGAAGTTCGTCGAGATGGTGCTCCCTAAGGAACTTTCCGACAGGCGTAAGACGGTCATCACCCTTCTTTGCCAGAACGGGTGTACCATTCTCCGAATCCATCCTCATTGTGCGGAATTTAAGTATAAAGAAAGGCTTGCCTTTATATCCTATTCTCTCCTGCTTGAAGATTACCGGACCGTCACCCTGTTTCTTAAGCATAAGATATACAACAAGAAATACAGGAGAAAGCAAAATAAGTCCTATCAGGGAAAATAATATATCAAATAATCTTTTAACGGCACGGGAAACGAGTCCCATTCCATCGCGCATTACCATATCCATCGCAGGTTGTGTCATTTCTATATAATGTTTTATAGTAAAACTATAATATTGGCGTTTTATTGTACTACTATTCAAAAATTTTAACTCTTCCAGGAGCATCACATCCACAAAAAAGAGCCTGTTTTTGAAATTAAAGTCGCAAAGATAGTATTTTTTTTCACAAAACAGTCATAATTCACTTGCAAAATACTTTACTTGCTTGTTATATATATTTATAGGGCATTATGAATTTTATCGGGTATGTCCAAAAGGGAACTCAATATCAATATTACCACAAGACCATATGCTTATAGCAA
>JAFYSC010000145.1 GCA_017546635.1 Bacteroidaceae bacterium
CTGGACAGGCAACTCGACAACATAAACAACCAGATTGCCCAAAAGGAGAATGAGAAGGATAAGGCAACTGGCGCATTGAACGGATTTACAGCCCGCCTTAACGCAATGTCTGAGATAACAGACTATAACAATAATCCGACATTGTTTTTTGCGCGCATAATGATTATGCTGCTGTTCGTAACAATTGAGATTGTTCCTACTCTCTTCAAGATGATGATGACAGCAGGCCCTTATGACAACTTGCTAAGAGCCGAAATGCACAGGGTTAAGGTATTGTCTGACAAAAGGATCTCGGACATAAATGATGATGTAAATACAGACGTAAGCATTTCGGTAGAAAAAAATATGGCAAGAAAGGAATCGGAACTGAATGCCCACAGGTTAGTTCTTGAGAAATTGGCAAATGTACAAGCAAGCCTATTGGAAGAGGCCATTGAACTTTGGAAAGAGGAAGAACTCAAAAAGATTAAAAGAGACCCGTCGGCATATATAAAGTTGGAAATAGATAGAGACGAATAGAAGACATACACACAAGATATTATACTGGATAAGTTAAGCATTTGTCTGCTAAGACACGAAATAAATAAAGAATTGCCTATAATAGCATACGCTGTCGGCAACAATATAGAATTCAGGAACAACAGATATTACAGCACACAACAGAATGCAATGATATAATTAGCATAAACAATCAGACTACATCAAAGATTCATTATCTCCCCGACTGCAGTCTCTTTTTATAGTAGAACTGCAGTCGGGGAGATTTTTATACGGATATACGAACCTTATTTGCATCATAGCATATCCATTTTTACAAAAAACACAATCTATAATCATTCTTATATTTTTTTTTACTATTTTCGCACTATAATTAAGAAGCTGTTTTAAATTTATATCGTTAAGTTTTTTATAGGTCAAGATTGGAAAGTTTTATTATTTTTTGAGAGCGCGTAGCGGGCTACGTAACCGAGAAAAAGAAGAAAACAGGCAATTTTGAACATAAAAAACAACGAAATAACGGCTTCCAATATAAGAAAAATATTTTTTAGAAATTTAAACAGCTTCTAAGGATAGCAGGCTGCTTGCCCCTGTTAATAAGAGCAAGTTCATTTTCCAAGTTTCAAGAAACCATTTAACGCAGTACACTTATGATTATAGCAGTAGACTTCGACGGTACCATTGTTGAACATAAATATCCCGAAATAGGTCAGGAAATTCCATTTGCCACAACCACTCTCAAGATGCTTATAAAAGAGAGGCACCGCCTTATCCTATGGACAGTACGCAAAGGTAAGGAGCTCGACGCGGCCGTTGAATGGTGCCGCAGCAGAGGCGTGGAGTTCTATGCTGTAAACAAGAACTACCCCGAGGAGAATGTCGACAATGGAAACGGCTACTGCAAAGTTGATGCCGACATATTTATCGATGACAGGAATTTGGGCGGCTTGCCCGATTGGGGTAAGATATACGATATGATTATCAATAAAAAGGATTGGGACGACGTATACTCCGAGGATACCCCCCACGCCAAGAAAAAGAAAAAAGGATGGTTCTGGTAAAACCATCCTATTGCGACATAGCCTCTTCCCACAAGGCATACAGGGTATCTGCAGCAAGGTCTATGTCAAATTCTGTAGGGTCGTAATCCTTATCTATAGAGCACCACTCGAGCAACTCCTTGTCGTAGGCACTCTTTCTTTTCTTACCTAAGACAGACAATATATTGGCATAGCCCGACACACCTCCACAATCCTCGGGAGGACAAGCCCCGCTTCCTTTTACCATAGTGAGTTCGGGGCTTTCATTCTCACCGTAATCACGTATCTCCTTTACCCATATTTCGTGCAACCAACAATCGCCGAAGTCATATTCATACCGTATGCGGTCGCCTTTCTTTTTCAGCAAATCGCACAGCGCATATTCATTTGTATCCTCGGCATTTGAGGCACACGAAAACCGTGTGTCCATTATCCTGTCCTGCAATATTGATGCACTGTTCTTATATATGACTCCATCCTTTTTGAAGTCGTGCATATGTCCACCATTCCAGCCCATTGCATCGTTTATGATGAAGGAGAGGAATTCCAATGATACGTTAGACGGCAATTTCACTTCGCGCCACACAGGTACAGGAGAGTCGCACAGTTTTATCCGAATATGGTACTCGGCAACGGGGGCACCTATGAAGAACACCTTTGGCAATGAAAAAGGATCCATCTCTTCGGGTGTATACATCTCCTCCATTGCAGCAAAATCATCGAGCAGTGTTCCGTCCTGTCCCAAAACCTCTCCACCACCCTCTTCATCCTCAAACAAATCTATGCCCAACATCGACGAGAATGCAACGAACTCATCCAAGCTTTTGATCTTCAGCATATCAACAGCCTGTCTCATTTCATCGTCCAATTTTATGTAAAGTTCATAGAAATCCTTATCTTTATCTCCTTGCGGTGGGAATAAGTTTACAATCTTTGCCATAAATATGCAGGGTATTTACTTATTTGTCATAATTGAAAGTATCATCTTGTCTGTTTGCTGCATTCCCTCTGAACCGATAGATGTAAGGTTGCGTATGGATTTGTCCACATCATCGTCCACTATACCCTCAAGCGACGTTACACAACGGTGTTCCATTGCCATCACAGCCGAGAACAACGCTGTTGAAACGGCACTTGCCAACTTGAGCGAACAGCTCGGTTTTGCTCCGTCGCAAATTACACCCGTAAGATTGGCAACCATATTCTTGACAGCCATTGCAATCTCGTTGTAACCGCCTCCCATAAGATAGGTAACGCCACAGCTTGAACCCGTAGATGCTACCACACAACCGCACAAGGCCGAGAGACGTCCCAAACTCTGTTTAATGTATATTACGGTCAGATGGCTCAACACTAGAGCACGGACAAGCCTTTCTTCACTTACCTTTGCCTCCTCGGCATACACCACCACCGGCAATGTAGATGCAATGCCCTGGTTGCCGCTTCCCGAATTGCTCATAACAGGAATTTTAGCACCACCCATACGGGCATCACAAGCTGCCGATGTGTAAGAGACCATACGCGCAAACGTAGTATCACCAAACACCTTGTTACGTGCATCTCCGCTTATGATTCGTCCCAGACAGTGTCCCCACTCCCCTTTAAGGGATTCTTCGGCTACCGCCTTATTGAGATCGCGCGCTTTCAATATGAACGACAGTTCTTCAATGGGAGACTCTGTCGCAAAATCCCATACACGCTGCAATGTCAATTCTATATCACTCGTTCCGGCACCATCGGTACCCAAGCTTGCTGTATTGTCACAAAGGACCTCGTCATTACGCTTAAGAGACACAAAATTCGTATGGGAGCCCGATATTACAGCTACAGCCCTGTCGTCGGTCGAAAGAGCCTCAACCTCGATATACAGCATATCGCAAGCGCCCTCTTTCAATTCAACCTTTATACGCTCCTCTTGAATCATCTTCTGTCCGGCAGCTACCGCCTCGGGTGTTGTATTCTTGAGGACTTCGAGCCCATATTCACTCTTGCCGATAATGGCACCGAGGGCTACGGCAATGGGCAAGCCTATCATTCCTGTGCCGGGGATGCCGACACCCATAGCATTCTTAAGCACATTCGGACTAAGGCGGACTTTAATGGACTGGGGATGAGAGCCTAAAATTTCAACAGCCTTTGCTGTACACAGCGATACAGCAACAGGCTCGGTACATCCCATTGCCGGAACTACTTCGCGATTAATGAGCGATATTATCTCTTTACGGATTTCTACAGGAAGCATATCTATATTTTTTTTATGCTCCAAAGATAATATATTTACAGATAACAGCAAAGCCAAGACAAGAAAAGATAGACAACTGCAAACAGAGTATATTGCAGCATTGCCCCAATAAAGTGCCAGCCTTGCTTCATATCCTATTCACTCACATCATCATCGCCAAATACACCTGCAAGAAAATGAGACAGGAAAGTATATATCTCTTTCAACAGTGAAATACGCGACAACACCGTAAAAGCACCGTCTACAGCCATCAGCATAAGGTTATATACCGACATCCTGTCAATGAATCCTTTCCATCGGGAAAAAAGGCCATTGCCTACTTCCGAGAGTTTTCTTCTATTGGAGTCACGCGCAGCCCTCAATTGTGCCATTGTTCTTATATCACTCTCCATCCTCCTGTCCATCATCTTTTGGGAAAAGGATTCTGCACACACTCCCTGCAAACATATCGGCAAACAGTCTACGGCAGACAAGATAGGCTGCGACAGACAGCATTAACAGAAGGAGTGCAACAATTACAGCAGCCAAGGCAAAGCCCAGATACACAGTGAGCCACCATACTGCAGCCAATATGACAAGGAACACTGCCGCGAGGGAAAAGAGCACAGCGACTAAAGAAGAGAACACCTCGGCAAGAAGGAGAGAGACGCCCTCGGCAAACTGCAATTTCACATTTTCTACAACAAGCCGTGCATATTGCTTCATCTCAGACACGACAGACTCGAACTCTTTTTTATCCATAACATCAAAAATCCATATAGACAGGCTACAATAGATACCACACACACCATAACAATCCGAATGATACAGCGGGAACATTAAAACAATACTACAATACGTATTGTTCTTTGCAGTACAGACAAATGCTGACAAGCCGAACTACCGGATGCACTGCTACATTAATTAAAATCAATACCCGACAAAAAAGATTCATTTTTTATACAATAAGAAATAAAAACACTATCTTCGCAAAAGCAAAAAGAAGAGTTAATGCCGTATTCATCAATTAACCAAAAATCAAGAATGAGAAATATAGCAACAGCAATAATCATTGCTGCAACCACATTGATAGCAGCCTGCACCGAGAGCAAGACAAGCGGGAATGTCCCAAGTAACGAAGAGGCAAAAATCTGCGTAGCCGACACATTCACAATGTTTGAATACAGCGATACATTCGCCTTGGACACCATAGGCAACGGCTCGCCCGAAATGACAATAAGAATATCCTTACCGGTACTCAAGGAGAGCAGCGAGAGGGCAAGAAATATTAACCACTACATCTGCTGTGCCACGGTGGAATGCGAGCCAGGCAACAGCATAGAGCAGAACATCGGGAATTTTGTAGAGCAGTGCAAAGCCGAATACTATGCCTTGCACTCCGATTATCTGGACGTAAAGGGAATAAACCCATCGTCGCCACGCTTCTATCATTCATATCAGATAGACGGTAAAATGATTGGGAGCAAGAAAGGCACGCTCTGCTGCCAGGCAAACATCATAACCTATCTTGGAGGGGCACACGGAATGGAGAGAACAAGCTACATAAACCTCGACCCGACGACAGGCAACTGCATAGGAAAAAGCGACATTTTTGCAGAGGGTACAGACATTGTGCTGTGCGAACGCCTGACGGCAACCCTTGCAAGGCAGTTGGGAGTGACAACTATTGAGGA
>JAFYSC010000146.1 GCA_017546635.1 Bacteroidaceae bacterium
CATCTTACCGAGGCGGGCTGTCTTATGGTTACGGGCGGCGGTCCCGGTGCAATGGAGGCTGCGCATCTGGGAGCGTGGCTTGCCGGTTACAGCGACAGTGCCGTCGACGATGCGATAGCCCTGCTTGCGTCGGCACCGTCGTACAAGGACGATGGGTGGTTATCCTCGGCATTCTCCCTTATGCAGGCGATGCCGCGTGTGGGCGAGTGGTGCAGCGTGGGTATTCCCACGTGGTTCTATGGTCACGAGCCCGCTACTCCTTTTGCCACTCACATTGCGAAATACTTCGACAACAGCATACGCGAGGACGGGCTTCTGGCAATAGCAAAGGGCGGTGTCATATACTCTCCAGGAAGTGCAGGGACAATGCAGGAAATTTTTCAGGATGCAGCACAGAACCATTATCTCACCTGCGGCTATGCAAGTCCTATGGTGTTTTTAGGTGAGGAGTATTGGTGCGAAACCTTTCCTGTATATCCTCTTTTGCAAGGATTGCAGGAAAAAGGCTGCTACAAGAACCTTATGCTCTCGCTCACCGATTTTCCCGAGGCGGCCGAACAGGCTGTGCTGGCTTTTGTAAGGCAGAAGGAGAGGGAAAAACTCTCTGCGGAAAAATAACCTGTATATTGTGGTTTCTTGTATAATCTTCTATCAAGGATTATTCGAACAGGTGTTCATTCTCCTTGAACAGCTCGTAGTAGCTGCGTACATTCTCAAGGTTGTACCACCGCTCGCTCTTTATGGGGTACGAGTCGAGGTCGTATATCCTTGCTCCGGGAATGGAGAGGACAAACGGCGAGTGTGTGGCAATTATGAACTGGCAGCGGAAAGCCCTCACTGCGCCTGTGATGAATTTCACCAGCTCCATCTGCCATTTTGCCGAGAGGCTGTTCTCGGGCTCGTCGAGCAGTACGAGCGAGTCGTTGTTTATGGATTCCACAAAAAAGTCGAATGCGCTCTCTCCGTTCGACTGTTCCAATGTGTTCCTTTGCAGATTGGCTTTCACAAACTTTGAGCAGCTCTTTCGCGATGCATCGTATATCCTTCTGTACTCCTTGTATACTTCGGGGTCGGTGAGGTTGTGGCGCGGAAGCTCGGGCATATTGCGGTATTCCTGCACAAGCTCCTCGCGGCGTTGGTCTATGCGCTCGTTCTCTTCGCGCTTTTTCAGAATGGCATCGAACACGTCGTCGCTCACAAGGATACGTCCGCGCTGTATGCAGCGTGCCGAAGCAAGGTCGGTTGTCACGTGCTCGCAGATGTTAACATAATCGTCGAAGCAGGTGCTCCGGTTGTACCGTGTGAGACGCTCCAGTTGCAGGCGCTGTGCAATTACGTTGAGCAGTGTTGTCTTTCCCGAGCCGTTGCCGCCGTACAGTATGGTAATATCCTCAAATTGGAACTCCCTTAATCCTCTGTTGTATAATGTGTCCCACGGATACCAGGTGTTCAGGTGCGTGTTCTCGCATACCCTCGGCATATTGCGCGGAAGGTCATTTACATACATCGATGGCGAGAAGTAGCAATCGACCCAACTGTCCTTGGGTATTCTGAATTCTTTGAGGTATATCATTTTGTTTATCGTTGGTTTTAGGGAATCTTCTGCAAAGTTAAGCAATAAATAGAATGTTACAGCTCTTCTTTGCATTTACTTATGGACAAATTACCCGAGCTCGTCCATAAGTGCCTTGTAGAGCGGCGATGATGATAGTGTCTCCCTGTTGCCGAAGATATACATTCTTCTTCGGGCGCGGGTAAGTGCCACATTCAGTTTGCGGTCGATGACGCAACCCTCGGCATCGGTGATTGGCGAGGAGAGTATCTCCATCTGTTCGCGCTGCCACACAGTAGTGCCGAAGAGTATCATTTCCCTCTGTGAACCCTGGAAACGCTCCACGGTGTCAATGACAATGCCGCTGCTGCAGGGAATGTTGAGCTTGGCAATAGCGTGGGCTACCATCGCTATCTGATTGCGGAAGGGTACAATTATTCCAACCTCTTCCGACGGGTTGCACTCTTTGCCGTTGGCAGTCTCAAGCTCGTAGTATGCCTTTACGAACTGTGCTATCTTGTCGGCCTCGGGGCGGTTGACCTTTGCAATGTCGTTGCCTTGCGGGGTGTCGGTTGCAATGAACGCGGTGCGTCGCGTGGCGATAATCTGTTGGCAGGGGGCGCCGTTGTTTATTACGTTATATATATTCTCCTCGCACTGGTGGGGAAGTGGAATGGGGATAAGGGTGCTGCCGTAGAAGTGACGGTTGGCAAATTCTCCTACTATGGGGTGCATACGTCCCTGCTTGTAGAGGGTGGCGACGAGTCCTTCGGTGGGTCTCTGCTGGTATCTGTAGTACAAACGCTCAAAAAGCGATGCGCTGTATTCCCTTATTCCAATTTCCTGTAACAGGCTGCTCTTTACTGCGCAATCCTTTGCTGGCTGGGCAACGACGGCCGGCAGTTGCTTGGGGTCGCCAATGAGTATGAATTTCTTTATTGCCGCTGTGCCGTCGGGCGACTGTGCAGCCATAAGTCCCGCCATCTGCGACTCCAGTATCTGTGTGGCCTCGTCTATTATTGCCGTGTGGAATTTCTTTAGCTGGAACAGCTCCTTGCGTGCCGTGAGCGAGGCTATTGTGCCCACGAATATGCGTGTCTGCTGCATTGTGGCGCGTATCTGCTCGCGGTTGCGGCAGTCGGCAATCACATTCTTCATCAGATACTGGCGATGAGGCTCGGCGCAGGTCTGCTCGCTGCCTATTCGTATGTAGTACGGCTTTTCGGGCAGGTTCTCAAGCGTGTGGCATATCTCGTCTACGGCTCTGTTGGTGTACGATGCAAGCAGTATGTTGCACTCTCCGTCGAGCATAAACTCGCGTACCATACTGCTGAGGGCCTGCGAGGTCTTTCCTGTTCCCGGCGGTCCCACAAGCAGAAAAAGGTCGTCGGCCTGCTTGGCTTTGAGTACAATGTCGTTTATGTAGTCGTTGCCGTAGTTGCCGCTGAGCGTGCGCTCCTTGTCGAACTGCGGCTGACGGCGCGAGAGCAGCAGGTCGATGCGTTCCTGCGGGGCAGTGAGAAGGCTGTAGAGGTCGCGCAGCGACGAGCGGAAGGTGCTGTCGAGATGGTCGTGCTCAATTGCATATCTCTCTTCGGTAGGGAATATTGTGCGGTTGCGCTGCTTGTGGCGCAGGTGTATTGTCAGTTGGCCAGGGGTTATGCTCGTGAGGCTTCCGCGTGTCACCTGACGGTTGACGGCCTTGTCGCCGTCGCTGTTGCGCCGGTACACAAAGACAGTGTCTCCCGCCCTGAAATTCGGGAAAAAATCGCAGCCCTGCTGCGGTACTTCGAATATTATGTCGCTTATTCCGTCTGCCTCGGTAAACTCCTTTATGCGCAGGCCGGTGAGTATGTTGCCGTTCTCAATTTTTGTCTCCGTAGGGGCGTTCCATACGTCCGAGAAGCAGCGTCCGCTCTGTGCGGTCTTGCGCTGTACCGTAGCGTCGCTGCTGCCCACCTTTGCAATGAGCATCTCGCGTGCTACAAAGGCTATGTTGCCGAATACATACTGCAGCAGCAGTTCGTCGGCCTCCTTTATCGGCAAAAGGATTTTTTCTATCCTCGGGCGAAGGAAATCGTTCCACAGACGGCCCCTGTCGCCCCGTTCGTTCAATTCCTCGGGCGAGAGGCGCTGTAGTGTGTCGCGCAGCCCGTCCTTGCCCATCTGCTGCATAAGTGTCACAATATGGTTGCGCAGCATAAGTGCACTGCTTATCTGTGCGGGTGTGCA
>JAFYSC010000147.1 GCA_017546635.1 Bacteroidaceae bacterium
AGTGAGTAATGGTGATTTGAGGTGGATTATGGCTGCTTTTTTTTGCTTCTAGAGTCCGATTTGAGACTTTTTTTTGAAAATGAGCAAAAAAAGTGCTTGATTGCTTGCAAATACAAAATATTATCCATACCTTTGCATCGCTTTTCTAAGGGAAAGTAGACGTTTAGATGGTGACTATAGTTCAGTCGGTTAGAGCGTCAGATTGTGGTTCTGAATGTCGTGGGTTCGAATCCCACTAGTCACCCCAAAAGGAGTAGAGTAATCTACTCCTTTTTTGTTGTTACTCTTTGTTATGTAGTTTATGTTTATTAAATTCGCAGACAATAAATGAATCTCAATATGAAAGATGTGGTACAGAGAGTGGAAGCTCTCAGGAAATATATGTCAGCCAATGGGTTTGACGCTTTTATTGTTGTGAGCAGCGATGCCCATAGCAGTGAGTATGTAGCCGACCGGTGGAAGTCGCGCGAGTGGATTTCTGGTTTTGACGGTTCTGCGGGTACGGCTGTAATAACCCGCGATAAGGCGCTTGTGTGGACCGACTCGCGCTATTGGCTGGCTGCAGAGAAATGCTTGCGGGACAGCGGCTATGAGCTTATGAAGGATGGCGCTGCAGGTACACCGGGTATCGTCGAGTGGCTGTGCGGCAATCTGCAATCGGGTGGCGTGGTCGGCGTTGACGGCGCTGTATGCTCTGCGCTTGAGGTTGATAGCTGGAAGGCGGCTTTGTCGGCTCGAGGTATTGCTGTTGACTATTCAAAAGACCCGTTTCTGGAGCTGTGGGGCGACCGTCCGAGTGTTCCTCTGGGAAAGGCCGAGGTAATGCCTCTTGAGTTGGCCGGTGAATCTTCGGCCGATAAACTGCAACGCTTGCGTGCGATGTTGCTCGAAGAGGGTGCAAAGGGTATGGTTGTGACAATGCTTGACGAGGTTGCCTGGCTCACTAACCTGCGTGGCAGCGATGTGGAGTATAATCCTGTGCTTGTTTCTTATATGCTGGTGACAGATGATAGTGCTACGCTCTTTATTGATGCCCGTAAGCTCAATGACGAGGTACGCGGGTATCTCTCTTCGCAGGGGATAGCAGTGGATGAATATGAAAATATATGGCAGGCTCTGGATGGGTGTGATAGGCTGCCTCTGTTGTTGCAGCCTTCAAGGTGCAACGCTGCGATTGCCGGCCGAATTGGTGCCGATAAGAGCGTGTACCGCGATTCTCCGGTAGCAAGGATGAAGGCTGTCAAGAATGATGCTGAAATTGAAGGTTTCAAGCGTGCGATGCTTGCCGAGGGTGTGGCGCTTGCCAAGCTGCTGTATTGGCTAAAGCCTGCTGTGGAAATGGGTGGTGTGACAGAGCTTGATGTCGACAGTAAATTGACTGCGTTGCGGAGTGAGAACGGGGAGTTCCGCGGACTTAGCTTTGCGACAATTTCGGCCTACGGCGAGAATGCGGCGATTGTACACTATGAACCTACTGAGAATGACAATAAAGTGCTGCACCCGCAAGGTTTCCTCCTGCTCGATTGTGGAGGGCAGTATGCTTGCGGAACGACAGATGTTACCCGTACAATTGCATTGGGAGAACTTACCCGGGAGCAGAAGGAGGATTACACGCGTGTCCTACGTGGTCACATATCGCTTGCAAAAGCAAAGTTCCCCAAGGGGGCAAGCGGTACGCAGCTCGATGTGCTTGCGCGGCAGTGGTTATGGCAGGCCGGTGAAAATTACCTTCACGGTACAGGGCACGGGGTAGGTCACTTCCTGAATGTACACGAAGGGCCGCATCAGATACGTATGAACTATGTTCCTGCTCCCCTTGTGCCTGGAATGACGGTGACAAATGAACCTGGATTATACAAATCGGGACGCCACGGCATACGTATAGAGAATACAATGCTCATTACTCCGTATATGACAACTGAATTCGGTGATTTTTGCGCGCTTCAGCCGCTTACAATATGTCCGATAGATAAGGCGCCTATTATTCCAGAGTTGCTCGGAATGGATGGTATTGAATATCTCAATGCTTATCACGCTTGGGTATTCGAGTTGTTGTCGCCATATTTCGATGGTGAGATGTTCGATTTTCTGAAAATGGCTTGTGCTCCATTGTAACAGATGCGTACTATATTTGCATTATTACTCATATTCGCTCTTTCCGCTTGCTCCAATACAGGCAGAAAGGGCGGATATGAGTTTATAGCACACGCAGGCGGGGCAATTGACGGATGTGTCTATTCCAACTCCTATGAGGCGCTTGAGAAGGCCGCAGAGAGCGGCTACCGTTTCATTGAGGTTGATTTTGCCTATACGGAGGACAGTGTGTTGGTTGCGGCGCATTCTTGGAAAAAATTCAACGAGATAAGCGGTTATTCCCATAAGGGTGATACGGCGCCCTGTGTGACGGAGTTTCTTTCCCGACGTATATACTCTGAACATACCCCTGTTACAGCGGCCGATGTACAGCGCTTTTTTGTAGAGAACGATTCTCTTTTTCTTGTGGTCGACAAAGTGTCGGATGCGAAGGTGCTGGGCGATAATTTCCCCTTTATAAAAGAACGTATGCTTGTGGAAGCTTTCAGTTACGACGACTATGTAGGGTTGCTCGACGGTAGTTTTTATAGGGTGATGTATTCCTGTATGGCTAAGGATGTTGTCTCGTC
>JAFYSC010000148.1 GCA_017546635.1 Bacteroidaceae bacterium
ATTGGTCTAGCTTCTTAATATGTTGGCTATGTTGTGTATGTCGCTTTCCAGGTCGCCGGCTCCAAGTACAATGAGTACCTGGTATTTCTCCTTGTTCTCCTTTATTATGGAAAGTACTTCGCTTCGCTTGCACATACTCTTCTGTACGGCAGGTGCGATGTGGTCGAATATGAGCTCGCTTGTCACTCCGGGTATGGGAAGCTCGCGTGCGGGGTATATCTCGGTAAGAATGACCTCGTCAAAGAGCGACAGGCTCTGTGCGAATTCCTTATAGAAATCGGATGTGCGGCTGTAGAGGTGCGGCTGGAATATCACGCTTATCTTCTTGTCGCTGTATAGTGCCTTCATCGATTCGGCACAGGCTTTAATCTCATCGGGGTGGTGGGCATAGTCGCTCAGCAGTACCATCGTATCGCTCTTAATGTGGAAGTCGAAGCGGCGGTCGGCACCGGCAAAGCTTTTCATACCACGTCGTATCTCCTCGGCTGTAGCACCGCATATCTGCGCCATAGCCATAGATGCAATTCCGTTGTCTATATTTATGCTCACGGGTACGCCCAGCTCAATATCCTTTATATCGCCCAACGGTGATATATAGTCGAATATTATAGTTCCGTTGCCGATGCGTATCTCCTCGGCGTGAAAGTCGCCGCTATTGCGTCCGTAGGTGTAGCACTTGACTCCGGGCTGTGTGCGTGGAGCTACTTCGAGCCCCTCGTGCATGATGAGATAACCGTCGGGGCGTATGCGCTCTGTGAACTGCGCAAATGCCTCAAGATAGTTCTCCTTGTTGCCGTAAATGTCCAGATGGTCGGGGTCGGCACTGGTGATGGCTGCGACATAGGGGGTGAGCTGCAGGAACGAGCGGTCGTACTCATCGGCTTCAATCACTACAAGGTCGCTTTTGTCGGTTACAATAAGGTTGCTCTTGTAGTTCTTTGATATTCCTCCAAGGAAGGCTGCGCAGTCGACGTGCGACTGGTGCAGCAGATGCGCTGTCATTGTCGAGGTGGTTGTCTTTCCGTGTGTGCCTGCTGCGCACACTCCCCGCTTGTCGCGGGTGATTATTCCGAGCACTTCGGCGCGCTTCTTTATAGTAAAGCCTTCAGTCTGGAAATATTCCCACTCCTTGTGTCCTTTGGGTATTGCAGGGGTGTATACCACAAGTGTGCTCTCCTTGTCGAGGCACTCCTGGGGAATGGCGTTGACATTCTCCTCGAAGTGCAGCTGTGCTCCCTCTTCGATAAGGTGCGATGTGAGTTCGCTGGGTGTGCGGTCGTAGCCTGCCACAACCTTGCCTTCGCGAAGGAAGTAGCGCACAAGGGCGCTCATACCTATTCCTCCCGCTCCCAAAAAATATACCGATTTTATATCCTTGAGTTCCATTTTATCTTATCTTCTCGTTTTTGCGTCGTGTCTCTTTCTCTATGTATGCGTCGGCAAGCATCAGTACCTCATCGGCAATCTGCTGTGCTGCATTGGGCTTTGCCATCTTCAGGATGTTCTCGCTCAGGCTTCTCAGCTTTTCGCTCTCCTTTACGGTTGCAATTGCGGTGGGAATCAGCTCTCTCTTGGCTGTCACGTCGGCAATGTGTATCGCTGCTCCAATGTTCACGAGTGCCATCGCGTTCTTTGTCTGATGGTCTTCGGATACGTTGGGCGATGGTACCAGTATCACGGGCTTGCCGAGCAGGGCAAATTCCGAGATTGAGCCGGCTCCGGCACGCGAAACGACAAGGTCGGCCGCACTCAATGCGTTTGCCATATTCGATACAAAATCGGTAACCCTGAGGTTTGCCGGCTTGCCGACTTTGTTCACCCTTTCTGTCATCTCGTCGAAGTATATCTTGCCTGTTTGCCAAATGAACTGTATGTCGCTGTTGTTGTGTATCATGTCAATGTTGGCAAGCACGCTCTCGTTCATACTTCTGGCACCAAGGCTGCCGCCTACTATGAGCACGCACCGCTTGGAGGGGTCGAGTCCCAGTTCCTTCATTGCAATGTCGCGGCTGTTGCGCATTTCGAGCAGGCTGCTGCGTACCGGATTTCCGGTGAATTTTATCTTTTCGTGCGGAAAGAAACGCTCCATACCGTCGTATGCTACGCATATCATCTTTGCCTTGCGCGAGAGAATCTTGTTTGTCACTCCTGCGTATGAGTTCTGTTCCTGTATGAGTGTAGGAATGTTCAGCTTGGCGGCCATTTTGAGCGTAGGGCCGCTTGCGTAACCTCCAACACCTACGGCAACCTGCGGCTCAAAATCCTTTATTATCTTTTTTGCCATACACTGGCTCTTCAGTATGAGCCACAGTACCTTGATGTTTCTCCATATACGCTTACGGTCGAATCCTGCAATGGGAAGTCCTATAATCTTATATCCGGCCTCGGGAACGCGCTGCATCTCCATACGGTTGTTGGCTCCGACAAAAAGTATCTCAGCATCGGGTTGCTTGCTGCGTATTGCGTCGGCAATTGAGAGTGCGGGGAAAATGTGTCCGCCTGTTCCGCCGCCGCTTATTATAATTCTGTATTTCTTTTTCATAGTGTGTTTGTCAGTTTGTCTGTGTCTCGGGGTTTTCTGCGGTTTCTGTTCCTGTTCCTTTGTTCTGTCTTCTTGTGTGTTTGCTGATGCTCTGTATTATTCCAATATATATGCAGTTGATTATGAAAGATGTTCCTCCTTGGCTTATTAGCGGAAGGGGCTGTCCTGTGACAATGTTCGAGACGGATATTGTCATATGCAGCATAGCCTGAATGCATATGAGTATTCCTATGCCTGTGACCAGGAATATTGCATAGGGGTCGTCGCAGTTCTTTGCAATTATTCCACAGCGGTACAGCAGTGTGAGGTATAGGATTATTGTGAATACTCCTCCCAGCAGTCCAAGCTCTTCGACCAGGATGGCGAAGATATAGTCGTTGTAGGCGTGGGGGATAAAGTCGCGACGGACAGAGTTGCCCGGTCCGCGCCCTGTGACACCGCCTTCGGCAATTGCCACCTTTGAGTATATCATCTGCTCGTTGCCCGAAATCACTACATCATCGGCATCCTTCGCTCCAAAAGAATCCTTGGAATCCAGAATACGGTTCTTCCAGGTGATAACCTTGCTGCCTATTGTGCCGTATTCCTTGAAACTGTCGGGGATGACCAGCAATGTGGCTATTCCCAATGCTATGATGGCAATACCTGCTCCAATGAGCCCTACCAGATGTTTCCAGTTCACCCTACCCACTATCATCATTAGTATGGATGCGGCCAGTATGATTGCAACGGTCGAAAGGTTGGCTGTAATTATAAATGCGCAGGGTATCAGTATGCATACCAATATCGAGAGCATTGTGTAGTCTCCACTGCGGTTGTCGCCCTTGAGCTTGTTGCTTATCAACGACAGCGCAGCATTCCACGACAGGTGGGCCCTCTCCTCGGTCTGGGCTTTGGCAAGAATCAGGGCCGTTATCATTACCGTTCCTAATTTCACAATCTCGAAATGCTGGAGCTTGATGCCGAAAATGTTCACCCAGCGCATACTTGAGTTGATGTTCGCTCCACCTCCGAACAGGGCATACAGGAGCAGCAATATTCCGATTATGTATACATTCTTGGAAGAGTCCTTTATCCATTCGTACTTGAGCGTATGGGTTAACCACGCGACGATGACACCACCTATCACGAACTTACCGTGCAATAGGGCCGGTGCCCAGAAATCTGCATTGTATGTTCTGGGGCTGCTGGCGCTATATACCTCTATTATAGAGATGAAACAGAGCGTAAATAGTATGCACCATATTACGCGGTCGCCATTGAACCGTTTTGTTATAAACTGAAAATTCATTCCTCTTCTCTCCTTTTCTTTAGTTTGTTGACCTCATCCTTGAATTGTCTGCCCCTGTCCTCATAGCTCTTGAACAGGTCGAAGCTGGCACAGCAGGGACTCAGCAATACCGTCTCTCCGCTCTTTGCCATACGGGCGGCAGCCTCCACGCACTCCTGTGCCGACGTGACATCCACGGTGGGTATGCCGAAACTGTCGAAGAAGGAGTGCAGCTTGCTGTTGTCGGCACCCAAGAATATGAGTGCGCTGCACTTTTTCCGTACGAGCTCTGCTATCTCGCTGTAGTCGTTGCCCTTGTCCTTTCCGCCAAGAATGAGTACTGTCCTTGTCTTCATACTCTGCAGTGCATACCAGCAGCTGTTCACGTTTGTGGCTTTTGAGTCGTTTATGTATTCTACTCCGTCGATGCGTGCAACCTTTTCGAGACGGTGCTCGACACCTGTAAAACTGTGCAGTGCCTCGCGTATTGTCTCCTTGCGTATTCCCGCCACGTTTGCCGATATGCCTGCAGCCATTGAGTTGTAAAGGTTGTGCTTGCCGGTGAGCGACAACTCTTCCTGTTCCATATTGAACGGGGTGGGCTCGGTGAATATAATGCGGTGCTCCTCGGTATATGCAGCCATTCCCTCCTGTCTTGTCTCGGCAAACGGGTAGAGCTTACCGTGGTTATACTTGGGCAACTCGTTCTGTATTATGGGGTCGTCGTTCCAGTAGATGAAGGCATCATCGGGCTCCTGGTTCTGCAGGATACGGAATTTTGCATCTATGTAGTTCTGCATGCAGTGTCCGTAACGGTCGAGGTGGTCGGGGGTGATGTTCATAAGCACGGCCACGTTGGCGCGGAACTCATACATGTTGTCGAGCTGGAAGCTGCTCAGCTCAATGATGTAGTAGTCCCTGTCGCCCTCTGCTACCTGAAGGGCTAGGCTGTTGCCTATGTTGCCTGCCAGTCCTACGTTCAGTCCCGCCTCCTTGAATATATGGTATATGAGCGAGGTAGTAGTGGTCTTTCCGTTGCTGCCTGTTATGCATACCATCTTGGCTCTTGTGTAGCGTCCTGCGAACTCAATCTCCGATATGATGGGTATGCCTGCTTCTATGGCCTGTGCAACCATAGGTGCCTCATTGGGTATTCCGGGACTCTTTATGATTTCCTGTGCGTTGAGGATAAGTTCGGGTGTGTGCTTGCCCTCTTCCCAGGGAATCTCCTTTTCGTCGAGCATTGCCTTGTACTTGTCGGAGATTTTTCCAAAGTCCGATACAAATACGTCGAAACCGAGTTTCTTAGCAAGTATTGCGGCTCCAGCCCCGCTTTCGCCTGCTCCTAATATGACTATTCTCTTTTCCATCTTGCCTTATCTTATCTTGAGTGTCATTAGAGTGAGTGCTGCCATTATTATAGTCACAATCCAGAAACGGACTGTTACCTTAGCCTCGTGCATCGGGCGTGCAGGACCTTTCAGCAGATATTTGCTGTTGGGGTCGAGGCGGTCGTCGGTGATTGTATAGTGGTGGTGCAGCGGAGCACATCGGAATATACGTTGTCTCACTCCTTTCTTCTTGCCCTGCTTGAAGTATGCAGTCTGCATTATAACCGAGAGATTTTCCACCACGAATATTGCGCAAAGGAGCACGAGGAGTATCTCCTTGTGCAGCAGTATGGCAACTACTGCTATTATGCCGCCTATCGTAAGACTGCCTGTGTCGCCCATGAATATCTGTGCAGGGAACGAGTTGTACCAAAGGAAACCGATGAGTGCGCCGATAAAGGCAAAGGTGAATATTACAACCTCCTCGCTGCCGGGCAGGTACATTATGTTCAGGTATTCGGCCCATTCGACGTGGCTCGAAACGTATGCCAGTATAGCGAGCGTCACACCCATTATTGCGGCATTGCCTGCAAGCATTCCGTCCATTCCGTCATTGATGTTGGCACCGTTCGATACTGCCGTTACAATAAAGATGGTAACAATGACAAAGAATATCCATCCTGCAGCATTGGCGTGTTCCCCGCAGAATGAGAAAATCTCGTTGTAGTCGAAGTTGTGGTTCTTTATGAACGGGATAGTTGTCTTGTTCAGCTTCTCGGGGTTGCTGCGGTGCTGTATCTCAACGGTGTTTCCGGCGGTCTTTACCTCGATGTTCTCACGCATCACAGCCTGGGGGCTAAGGTATAGTGTGAGTCCAATTGCAAGGCCCAGCACAACTTGTGCAATGACCTTTATCTTTCCGGGTATTCCCTCCTTGTTCTTCTTTATAGTTTTTATGTAGTCGTCAATGAAGCCGATGACTCCCAGCCAGACTGTTGTGATGAGCAGCAGTATCATATATACGTTGCTCAGTTTGCCGACAAGCAGGCAGGGTACAAGTATCGATACTATGACAATTATTCCGCCCATTGTGGGTACGCCTTTCTTGAGGTCGTTCTTGTCGATGTCGCGAAGTGTCTCCGATATCTGGCGTTTCTTGAAGAAACGTATGAAGTATTCTCCAAAAATGGTAGATATGAGCAGTGCTGCGATAATGGCAGCCAAGGCCCTGAACGAAGTATATCCCAGCAACCTTGCTCCAGGAATGTCGTGGGCCTGTAATATTTTGAACAGTTCGTATAGCATATATTCTTGTTTTTACGGTTATGAGTTGAAAATCTCGTTCAATACCTCCTTGTCGTCGAAGTGGTGTCTCACTCCTTTTATCTCCTGGTAGTTCTCGTGTCCCTTTCCGGCGACCACAATGACGTCGCCTTTCTGTGCCAATGCGCAGGCTGTGCGTATTGCCTCCTTGCGGTCCACTATAGAGATTACCTTTTTCATCTGTTCGGGGGTGAGTCCTGCGAGCATATCGTTTATTATATCCTGCGGCTCCTCGAAACGCGGGTTGTCCGATGTTATAATGACACGGCTGCTTGCCTTTACTGCCTCCTGGGCCATCAGCGGACGCTTGCCCTTGTCGCGGTTGCCGCCTGCACCTACTACGGTTATTACCGAGCCTTTTCCGTGCAGTACGTCGTTCACTGTTCCCAGTACGTTCTTGATGGCGTCGGGTGTGTGTGCATAATCCACTATTGCCGAGTATCCCTCCTTTGAATGGAGTGCCTCGAAGCGTCCCGATACGGGATGCAGGGTGCTCATCACCCGCAATACTTCCATAGGCTCTTTTCCAAGCTCCACTGCTGCAGCGAATATTGCGAGCAGGTTGCTCACGTTGAAACGTCCTGTCAGCAGTGTCGAGAACTCCTGTCCGTTGAACTCCAGTATCATTCCGTCGAGGTGCGTCTCAATAATGCGTGCACGATAGTCGCTCAATGTGCGTGTAGAGTATTTCTTGATGTCTGCACGTGTGTTCTGTACCATTACAGGACCGTTCCTGTCGTCGAGGTTTATTATTGCAAAGGCATCGCGCGGCAGTGTGTCAAAGAAACTCTTCTTTGCCTTGAGGTAGTTGTCCATTGTCTCGTGGAAATCGATGTGGTCGCGTGTGAGATTGGTGAATATTCCACCGGCAAAGGTCAGTCCTCCCACTCGGCCCTGTACCATCGCGTGCGAGCTTACCTCCATAAATACGTATTCGCACCCCTCGTCGGCCATCTTTCCCAGCAGTCCGTTGAGGGTTACCGCGTCGGGTGTGGTGTGCGTAGTGGGGTATGCCTTCTCATCGATGTAGTTGCACACTGTAGATATGAGGCCGCATTTGTGGCCCATATTGCCGAACAGCCTGTACAGCAGTGTGGCTATGGTCGTTTTTCCGTTTGTGCCTGTTACGCCCACGAGCTTCAGGCGGCTTGTCGGGTTGCCGTAGAATGTGGTGGCTATCTTTCCGGTTATCGCCTGCGCGTCGGGTACCTGTACATAGGCAATGTTGGGATTGTGCTTTGCCGGCATAGTCTCGCATATTATCGCTGACGCTCCATTGGCTTCGGCTGCCTCGATGTATTGATGTCCGTCTACCTGTGTGCCGCGTATGGCAATGAATGCAAAATTGTCCTTTATGCTGCGTGAGTCTATGCTTACTCCCTCTACTTCTACCTCGTCCTTGGGAAGTATGATGCGTGTGTATTGTATCTCTTTCAGTAATGTGCTTAGTCTCATATATTCTGATATTTAAGGGTTGAGGGTGAGTGTTACTATTGTTCCCGGTCTTGCTTTCTGTCCGGCAGCGCAGGATTGCGACGTCACTTTGCCGTATCCTGTGATTTTGGGGCGCAGGCCTGCCTTGTTCATAAGATAGACAGCATCTTTTGCTCCCATACCTTTGACATTCGGAACAATGCCTTCATTCTCTGCCACCACCTCGAGTGTGATATTCCCGTTGTCGTCACATCTTACGTTTCCCCAATCGGGGGCATCGAGCTCATCGCTTATTCCTTTGTCGTCTACATCTAAGCCAATCTCTTCGAGGACATAATATGCTGCGGTTATGTTTCCGTTCTTTGATATCGGCGTGTGCTTGTTTATGCTGTCCTTTGCGTGTTCCAAAGGACGTCGTTCGCCTTTTGCCATTACAGTCTCGGCTATCTCCTTGAAAATTATTGCCGATGTGCTTCCGCCACCTCCGATGTTGTTTATGTTTTGAACGATACAGGTGTACTCGGGGTTTTCAACAGGGAAGAAACCGCAGAAGCTCAGCATATTACCCTTGCTGTTGAGTGCTGTTCCTGTCTTGCCGGCAATTGACACCTTGCTCGATTTTGCCCGTGCTCCGGTAGCGCCCTTTTCGTTCACTACGGCAGTGAGCATCTTCTTCAGTGCTGCAATTGTCTTTGGCGAGAAAATCTGTTCGTCGAGCACTTCGGGGTCGAATTTTTCAATTACTTCGCCCTCTCTCTTTATGGCCTTTACAAGGCGCGGCTTCATCCTTGTTCCGTTGTTGGCGATGGCATTGTAGAATGTTACCATATTCAACGCAGTCTGTGCTGTTCCGTATCCTCGTGACATAGCCTGAAGGTCCGACTTTGACCACGCCGATGATGCCTTTGTCCTGAATGTGGGTGTACGTTCGCATTCGAGCAGGTGGTAGTTTGTCTTCATTCCCAGGCGCACAAGCCAGTCGGTAAACTGGTCGGGGTTGTCCTTGTATCCGTTGTCTATTATCAGTGCCATTCCTACATTGGACGAGTTCTGTATGATCTCTGTCATCGTCTGCCATTTGCGCTTTGGATGTACTGCGTCTTTTATATTGAAGCCGTGCATCCTGATAGAACCGCCGTATGTCTGCACCGAGTCGCTTACCTTTACCTTGCCGTCCTCGAGGGCAATGCCCATTGCGATGGGCTTGAAGATTGAGCCGGGCTCGCGCAGGTCTCCCAAGGCGTGGTTAGGGGTCTCGTTGTTCGGTCCTTGTGCGTAGGTCTCGATGTAGTTGCCTCCCTTGTCGAGCGAAAGGTTCACTATGGCCTTGATGTCACCAGTCTTTACCTCCATCAGTATCACCCATCCGGCGCTGGAACCTTTGTTTGTCAGGCCGTTTCTCAGGGCTTTCTCGCAAATGTCCTGCAGCTCGACGCTGAGCGTTGTCTGTATGTCGAGCCCGTTCTTTACGGGTATGTCTATTATCTCCTTCTGCTTCTCGGTGTGCATAATGCCGGCCTTGCCCTTTAGGATGGAGTCGTATGTCTCGTCGAGTCCGTGCTTGTCTACTATGGGTGTTCCGTCTTTCTTGCTGCCCAGGACCTTGTAGTCTCCCAGCGTGCTCGATGCCAATGAGCCGAAGAACTTTTTACGGTACATATATTTCTCGACCACAAGTCCCGAATATATTCTCTCGCTCGATAGGATGGGGAGCGCTTCGGCCTGCTTGCACTGGGTGTACGAGGCATACAGCTCGTGGTCGGGGCAAAGAGGGTATTTCCTTCGGCCGAACCGTCCTTTCTTTCCGCTGTTCTTTTGCTCTATTCCTGCTTTCAGGTGTCTCTTGAATTCCTCGGGTGTCCACTGTGGGAATATCTTGGAAAGTCCGTCGCACATACTGTCGAGCCCGTTTTTCCAGATGGTATCCTTCTTCTCTACAGTCTCTTTGAGCTTCTTTCCCTTGAGGTTGTAGTTCTTTATGTTGTCAAAATCTATGTATAGGCGGAACTTGAGCATATTGCTCACAAGAAGCTCTCCGTTGTCGCCCAGGATATCGCCTCTTTTTGGCTCTATTTTCTTGTTGTAGACAATCGCCTTCTCGGCAATCTTCAGCCAATACTGCTTCTCTACGGTGGTTATCATTGCTATTTTCGCGGCAATGGCAAATGCCCATACTATGAACAGGCAGATGAGTATGGCCTTGAAGCGCGAAATGAGTTCTTTGTTTATGCTCTCCATGTTTTTTTACTTCTTGATAAAAAATGGTGGATTCGTCGCAGCCTTGAGCTTGCTGTTGTTCTTTGTTATCTGTTCTTCGATGTTCGACTGCCTGCTTTCCTCGGACAGCTCGCTCTGACGTGTAAGCAACTGGTATCTCATATCAACAACCTCCGATTTCAAATCTCTGATATGGTTGCGTTCCTGTCTTACGATATATCGGTTGCTGACGTATATGAATGCGTACAGGACTATGAGCAGCAGTAGTCTGGTGTTTTTTATGAACAGCTCACTCTTAAAGGCCTTACCTCCGATTATGGAGTTGATTATCTTGATTTTCTTCTTCTTAGGGCTGTTTTTTTTCATCTTGTCTTATCTTTTTATTGCAATCCTCAGCTTTGCACTGCGTGAACGCGGGTTCCTTTCCTGCTCCTCGGCTGTCGGCAGTATGACTTTCTTTACCTCGAAGGGCGATTCTACCCTTCCGAAGAAATCCTTCTCCACTACACCTCCGATGTTGCCGCTCTTCATAAAATTCTTCACAATCCTGTCTTCTATCGAGTGGTAGGTTATGACAACCAGCCGTCCGCCTGTCGTTAGCAGGCTGCTGGCCTGTTCGAGCATCTCTTTCAGGCTCTCGAGCTCCTGGTTAATCTCTATGCGCAGCGCCTGGAATATCTTTGCCAGCTCTTTCTTCTCGCGTTGGGGAGGGCAGAATGGCTTTGCCGCTTCTATGAGGTCGCTCACCTTGCGGAATGGCTTTATCCCTCTCTGCTTTACGATTACCGATGCTAGCTTGCGGCTACAGTTGAGCTCTCCGTAGAGCTTGAATATGCGCGCCAGTTCCTCTTCGCTTGCCTCGTTCAGCAAGTCGGCGGCAGTGCGTCCCGCCCTGTTGTTCATTCGCATATCAAGGTCGGCGTCGAAGCGGAAGGAGAATCCGCGTGTCTCGTCGTCGAAGTGGTGTCCCGATACTCCGAGGTCGGCAAGCAGGGCATCGATGCTCTCCACATCGTAGTAGCGCATAAAGTTGTGCAGGAAACGGAAATTGCCACGCACAAAGGTAAAACGGCTGTCGTCGGGGGCGTTCTTCTCGGCATCACTGTCCTGGTCGAAACTGTACAGGTGTCCCTTCTTGCCAAGATTCTCCAAAATTTTGCGCGAGTGGCCTCCGCCACCAAATGTAACATCTACGCAAATGCTGTTCTTCTCTATCGACATTCCCTCTATGCTCTCGTCCAGCATCACCGGGGTGTGGTATATTGTCTCTTCACTCATTTTATTCGCCTCCTTCGTTACTTGTCATTATTCTTTCCAAATCCGCTCCAAAATCATCATCGCTGTTGATTATCTCTTCTAACTTGTCTTTTGCCCAAATTTCTATGGTGTCGTCTACGCCTATGAAACATACGTCCTGTCCAATGGCTGCTGCCTCGCGGTATTTTTTCTGAATCAGTATTCGTCCGTTGCTGTCAATTGTCAGTTCGTCGATGTTCGCCACAAACTTGCGGAAAATCATCTGGTCGGCCGACTTCCATCTGTTCAGCTTTTTGCGCAGCTCGTCGAGAATGGCGTTCCACGTGCTTTCGGGGTATAATACCAGGCATTGCTGGTTGGGTTCCTTGCGCAGAATGAGCCTTTCGCAATCCTCAGCCTGCAGGATGCGGCGGAAGCAGGCGGGTATGAATACCCTGCCCTTGTTGTCGGTCTTAGCCTCGATGTTGCCCGAAAAACGCATATGATTTCTCTAAAATGGTAAAAACGTTTCAAATTTACAAAATTCCCCACAATTCCCCACTATAATTATAAAATAATTTATTTATAAAGTTTTCAACAGATTGTTGACATTGCGATTCGTGGCTATGATATTGAAAATAAATTTGTTGTTGAGGCTGTACGATGAGGCGGATTGTGGTGGGGGAGAAGCGTTGCCAAGTGCTGCTTGAATGGCGAGGATTTGGCTGTTTTTGTGAAAAAATATATGTTTGTAACAGGAAAAGCGGGCGCTGTCCCGTATGTGTATTAATCAACCGGTGCTATGAAAAGAATTTTATTGTTTGTTTGTGCGTTGTTGCTATCTGTAGGGCAGGGTACTTATGCGCAGCGTGCGCTTGAACGTGGGTATAGGACTTTGAGCGAGGAGCAGGCGCGTAATTATGTAGGCTTCCTGGCCGATGACCTTCTGGCTGGCAGGGAGGCTGGCTCTAACGGCGGCCGTATTGCTGCCCGCTATATTGTTTCTCTTCTCAAGGAGTGGAATATAGCCTCTTTCTATGATTGCAGCTATACTCAAGAGTTCAATGCTTATAAAGTTGATAATGATGGAGCTATAAAATGGACGATTGAACCCGATACGGCATTTGTGTCACTCTGTAAACTCAATAATATATTGGCTATGATACCTGGAAAAAACAGTGGCGAATATGTTGTGGTAGGAGCGCATTACGACCATTTGGGTATTGGAAATGCGGTGGACGGTGACTCCTGTTTCAATGGTGCCGACGATAATGCTTCGGGTGTTTCGGCGGTCTTGCAGATAGCAAAAGCGATAAGAATGTCGGGTAAACAGCCCGAGCGGAACATAATCTTTGCTTTTTGGGACGGTGAGGAAATGGGGCTTTTAGGCTCTAGGTATTTTGTCGGGAATTGGCCCGATAAGGAGAAGATAAAGGCATATATGAATTTTGATATGGTAGGTCGTGGCCCTGTCGACAACCCCTCATATCTCAAATATTTCTATACTTCATCGCATCCGCAGTTCGGCGATTGGCTGCGTGAGGATATGGGTAGGAGGGGCTTCTGCTTTACGCCCGATTATATCTCTTGGGACAAGCCCTATTCGGGCAGCGACAACGCTCCCTTTGCGCGTGCGGGTATTCCTATAGTATGGTATCATACCGAGGGTCATCCCGATTATCACGCTCCGTCGGACAGTTCCGACAAGATTGATTATCCCAAATTGCTCGACATAACCCGTGCGGCTTATCTTTGTGTCTGGCGTATGGCAAATGAGTAACTTTTTTTGAGAAACAATATATGTAGAAACATGGGGCTGACCCAAAAGCCCACTTTTAGAACAAGCTACCCCTGTCAGAGCATATTCTGACAGGGGTAGTTCTCTTTACAAAATGACTTTTGAGTCGCCCTCATATGCTTCCGGATATTTTTATTGTATCTCTTCTTCCTTCTTCTTGGGTTGGGGAATAACCAGGTTCAGTACCACTCCAACGAGAGCCGACAATCCTATTCCGCTCATCGTGATGCCACCGAAATTCATCTCTGCACCGCCAATGCCAAGAGTCAGAATGAGCGATACTATGACAAGGTTGCGTGTATTGCCCATATCTACCCTGTTCTTCACAAGATTATTGATGCCTACCGATGCAATTGTTCCGAAGAGAAGTAGCATAATGCCGCCCAGTACAGCCTCGGGGATGGTCTTGAGAAGGGCGCTTACCTTGCCGAATACAGAGAACAGTATTCCGAACAGCGCTGCAATGCGAAGGACTGCGGGGTCGGAAATCTTGGTCAGCGATATGGCGCCTGTAACCTCGGAGTAGGTTGTTACGGGAGGGCCGCCGATGAACGATGCAGCTACGCAGGCCAGTCCGTCTCCAAGCATAGTGCGGTGCAGTCCGGGGTCTTTTACAAAGTCCTTGCCTGTAACCTCGTTTATGGCATACATATCTCCAATATGTTCAATGACGGGGGCAATGGCTACGGGAATCATAAATATTACAGCCTCCCAGCATAGTTCGGGACGTACAAAGGCCGGGAATGCAAACCAGGGTGCATCGGCAATGGACTGGAAGTCTATTATGCCATATATTGCGGCTGCTATATAACCTATGATTATTCCTGCAAATATCGGTATAAGACGGAGCAACCCCTTGCCGAAAAGGGAGACCACGACTGTTGTCAGCAGAGCAATGATGGCAAGAGGCCAATTGCTCTTTGCCATATTCACGCCTGTGCCGGCAAGCGAGAGGCCGATGAGCATAATCACGGGGCCTACTACCACAGGCGGAAAGAGGCGTGCAATGAATCCTACTCCACGTAGGCGGATAAGCAGGCTCATCAGGCCGTATACCGCACCAACGGCGACCAATCCGCACAGTGTGCCCGGAAGGCCGAACAGTTCCGTTGCCTTTATTATGGGCGCAATGAAGGCAAAGCTGCTGCCAAGAAAGATAGGAACTTTGCCTTTGGTTACAGCGTGGAATATCAATGTACCTATGCCCGCTGTAAAAAGGGCTACCGACGGGTCGAGTCCGACCAGGAGCGGAACCAGGACCGTTGCACCGAATGCCACAAACAGGAATTGTGCACCTACGACGGTCTTTTGGAAAAAGCCAAGATTATTCTGTTTCATATACGATTGATATTTGTTTAGGGATGTTGCAAAAATAAGGTTTTTTATGGGAATGATGAAATTTCTAAAAAACTAATGCTATATTTGCCGGTATAAGAAACAATTAATTATAATTAAAGCCTTAAAACCAACTAATATGGCATTACATATAATAGACCATCCGCTGGTGCAGCACAAGCTGAGCATTATGCGCAGGAAAGAGACTTCGACAATGAAGTTCCGCGATTTGTTGAAAGAGATAGCAATGTTTATGGGATACGAGATTACGCGTGACTTCCCGTTGACTTACGAGGAGATTGAGACTCCTCTGACTAAAATGAATGCCCCCAAGATTTCGGGCAAGAAGGTTGTCATAGCTCCTATCCTCAGGGCGGGACTCGGAATGGTCGAGGGTCTCACCACGCTCATTCCGTCGGCACGTGTGGGACACATCGGTATGTACCGCGACGAGGAGACCTGCCAGCCGGTTTTCTATTATTACAAGATGCCGGTAAACAAGGACCGTCTGGTTATTGTTACCGACCCTATGCTTGCTACAGGCGGCAGTGCCTGCGATGCAATATCGCGACTGAAGGACGACGGCTATAAGTCAATAAGACTGATGTGTCTGGTGGCTTCGCCGCAGGGTGTAGCGGCTGTGACAGAAAAACATCCCGATGTTGATATATACATTGCTTCGCTCGACGAGGGACTCAATGAAAAGAATTACATTGTGCCTGGACTTGGCGATGCCGGTGACAGGATTTTCGGAACAAGATAATATCTCCTGTTGAGGATGGGGCTGACAAAGAAGGTCCTTTTGTTGTTGCGCTTATCCTAAAAACAGTTGTTTTTATCAGACCTCAAACAATATTAGGGCAACCCAAAAGTAAAAGGGTTGCCCTAATATATATTTCTGCTCTGTCAATAGCCTATGAGCGTCAGTCGTTTGTACGTGGCAAGAATCGGTTGAGCAGCAGGCATCCTGCAGTAGCCGAGATCAATGAGCCGCACAGCACACCCAATTTTGCCTGTGAGAGCAGTGCGTAGCCCTTCTCGCCTATTCCTGCATACGACAGGTCGGCAATGAAGATTGAGACTGTTAGTCCTATTCCGCAAAGGGCGCATATTCCGATGAATGCTTTCCAGTTTGCACCTTGCGGCAACACTACTACGCCAATTCTAACTGCAAGCCAAGAGAAAAGTAGTACTCCCACGAACTTGCCTATTACAAGTCCCGACATTACCGGTATTCCAACACCCGAGAGAATGCTGTCAAGATTCATTGTCGAGAAGTCTATTCCCACGTTTGCAAAGGCAAAGAGCGGTATAATGACGTATCCAATCAAGCGCTGCAACATATCCTCGAGTGTCTGCAAGGGGCTTATGAGCTTGTCGGCTGCCGATTCGATACTCTTGAGCTTCTGTATCTCGTAGTGCGAGAGTATTACTGCGCTGTGCTTGCTGCAGTCTACAATCTGAACCTCCTTGATATTATTGCATATACGCTCAAAGTAGTATCCTCCTCCGCGTTTCAGGCTGGCAGGCACGCAGAATGCAGTTATAACGCCGGCAATGGTTGCGTGTATTCCCGAGTTGAGCATTGTGTACCACAGCACAAATCCTACGATAATATAGAAATTCTTGTTGTGTACGTTCAGTCTGTTGCCCGCAACCATTATCACTGTGCACAGTGCCGAGAGGAGCAGGAAGCTCACGTGTATGTCCGATGTGTAGAAGAGTGCAATCACAATGATGCCTCCAAGGTCGTCGGCTACGGCAAGCGCTGCAAGAAAGACTTTCAGTCCCAGCGGCACTCTCTTGCTGAATATTGCAAGCACTCCGAGCGAAAAGGCAATGTCGGTGGCCATAGGTATCGCCATTCCCCGCTGCATATCCGCATCGGCGGGGCAGAGCAGCCAGAATAGAAGGACTGGCACTATCATACCTCCGCACGCTCCTATGATGGGGAGCAGGGCTTTCTTTGGCGACGAGAGCTCTCCCACAAGTATCTCTCTTTTTATCTCGAGTCCGACGGCAAGGAAGAATATCACCATCAGAAAGTCGTTTATAACCTGTATCAGTGTCATACAGTGTCCGTTGTGGCTGAACAGGTTGAACTCTCCTATTGATGCATTCACAGGGGTTTTCAGGAAGTTGAAGTACCATTCCCTGGTGAGCTCGTTATTGGCGCATATCAATGCGATGATTGCTGCCGAAATAAGCAAAGTGCTCGCAGAAGTATATTTCTTCAACATACTTCTGAAACTGTAGTTTCCCATACTTGATATTTTTTTTGTTGTTGGTGTTAGGGGTTGGTGGGGATTAGAAATTGTACTTCATCATCAGGCACACACGGTGGTTGGTTACCGAGCGCTCCTTGTCGACGCTGCCGTCGGCTTTCATTGTGCCGTAGCTTGCTGTTGTGGGCTCATACTCTACGCCCACCTGCATTGCGTTGTGTGTGTAGAGCACGCTGGGTGCCACACGCCAGTAGCTGTCGAGGTTCTTGAAACCGCGTACGTACATCATCTTGCTGCTTACGAAATCCTTGTCGCAGACAAGGTTCTTGCCGTAACCTCCGAAGAGACACCAGGTGAGTGTGCCTTTCTCCAGCTGCTGCTTGTATGTAACGTCTATCCAGCCTGTGATGCTGCTCAGGTTTCCGTATTCAACCTCGCCGTTGTACTTTATCTTTGTTACTCCGAATCCGCTGAGCATATTCAGGTGCGATGCATTCTGTGCGTATGTAACGCGGCTCTTGACGCCCCAGTTGCCATTCTTGTACGATGCGAAGAGCGTGGGGCTGAAGCTGTGCAGAAGCTCGTCGCTCTTAACTTTTACGCCGTTGTTGTCGACAAACTCGGTGCGGGGCTTGAGTGTGAGAATGTCCACGCCTGCACCTGCCATAAATCCACCGTTCTTGTACATTGCCTGGAAGTAGAGCTCGGGGATAATTGCCTTGCGGGCATATTCGAACGAAGTTGTCGATGCCTCAAGGTCATTGGCATTAGGACCGTACGAGAGGTATTGCAACTGGTAGAGTGCTGTTGCTGTAAGTGTTACTTTGCCTGCCTTGTAGTCGTATCGCGCCTGGGGGGTACGGCTGAAAGGGGTGAAGGGCGAACCTGTTGCAAGGCTGAACACGTCGGGCATCATATCGCCCATCATAGGGTGCCAAGCCTGGCCCACGAGCAGGCTCTGCTTCTCCCACTCCATCTTTGCCCACGCCTGGCGTATGCGCAGCACGGTGTTGTTGCTGCCGAATCCAGCGAAGTCCGACTCAATCTTAGCCGAGGTCTTTGCGCCCAGGAACTCGGGACCGGTGATGTTGAGGCCCAAACGGGTGGTGATGCTCAACAGGTGAATGTCGGGACGCTGGTTAAGGTCGTCGCCGTATGCGTTTCGATTCTCGTCCTTGGGAATCATATTGAACTGGTCGCTGTTGCTGCTCTGGTTCTCGCGTGTGTCAAAATCCATATAGTTGCGGATAAAGCCGTAGAGCTTGACACTGGGTTTTGTGTTCTCTTGTGCATTTGCACAGAATGCAGCCACTGCAAGCGCTGCAAAAAGAAATAATCTCTTCATTGTGTTTTTATTTTTTGTGTTATACTATTCTTTTGCTTATGAGGCTGTGCCAAAATTGTAATTTTGGCTCAGCCTCATTATGGGGGTAATTCAGTTGTATGTCTTTATCCGAAGAATCCTGTACGTCCGATGAATACGAGTGTAGCGTATCCCAGCATAAGCGATATTGCTCCTATTATAATGCCCACTGTACACATCTGCGACGATTTTATGAGTCCGGTTGAGTATGCAATTGCGTTGGGAGGGGTGCTTATGGGCAGTGCCATTGCAAACGATGCCGACAGCGCAATTCCGATGAGCAGTGTGCCGATGCCGCCGAACTCGTCGAGCATAGGTCCCATTCCCTTGCCCACTGCCGCCAGGATAGGTACCATAAGCGCTGCCGCTGCCGAATTTGAGATGAATGTGGAGAGCAGCCAGCATATCACTCCGCTGCCCACAATTACAACAAGCACTGGCCACTCGTTGAAGGGGATTGCCTGTACAAGGGTCTTGGCAAGGCCTGTCTTGTCCATTCCCACGCCCAGCGCGAAGCCTCCGGCAACCATCCAAAGTACCGACCAGTCGATGTCCTTTAGGTCGCCCGACTTTATTATTCGGGTGAGGCTGAATATGCCTACGGGAATGAGTGCGACAATGTATGAGTTTATTCCTGTCTCCTTCTCGAACATCCACAGTGCAATTGTGAGGGCAAGGGTTATGTATATCACGGTTGTCCTCCAGCCTTTCTTTGCTCCTCCTATGATTTTAAGCTGGACGCTGTCGGCCTTGAAGGGGAACATCTTGCTCAGCAGGAACCACGCAAATACGAGTATGGCGAGCATCAGCGGTGTCATTACCATTGTCCATTGGTCGAAGCCGATGCCGAGGTTGAGGCCCTCGGTGTTGTTCAGATAGCCAAGTGCAATGCCGTTGGGAGGTGTACCGATAGGGGTTGCCATTCCTCCGATGTTTGCACCTATGGGTATTGCCAGCGCAAGGGCCGTGCGGCCTTTCTCGTCGGCAGGGAGCGACCTGAGCACCGGGGTGAGGAAGGTGAGCATCATTGCGGCAGTTGCCGTATTGCTCACGAACATCGAGAATACTGCCGTAACAAGGATAAATCCAAAAAGTACCACCCGTGGACGTGTGCCGAATGGACGGAGCATTGCCCGGGCAAGGGTAATGTCAACGCCGCTCTTGGAGGCTACGAGTGCCAGTATGAAGCCGCCCAGGAAGAGCATCACTGTCTGGTCGGCAAAGGTTGCCATAATGGTCTTGTAGTTGATGAGCTCGGTCTTGGGGATGTCGCTTATGAGGAATGATATTCCGCTGGTGGAGACGGTGAGCAGCATAAGTACTATTATGAGCAACGATGTTGTCCAGGCCGGTACAACTTCCAGAATCCACATAGTGGCTGCAAACACGAACAGTGCGATTATTCTTTGCTGGAGCACGGTCAATCCTTCTATGCCAAAAGCATCAATTGGCAGTAACCATATAATGGTTGTGAGTACGGCCACAAACAACAGCTTTATTATTCTACTGTTTTTCTTAAGGAGTCTGAACAGGTTTGTCATAAGCAGGAATGTTGTTTTATTCTGGTAATAGGCGGGGCTCTTTCCGCTTTTTTGCGTTTGAACCTTGTTCCCCATAATAGTAAATTCTCTGTACGAAAGTAAGCCTTTATGTTGAGACAATCAAAGATTGATAAATCTTTTTTTTGTTTTTGAACAAAAATCCCTCAAAGCCGTTGACATTGAGGGGTTGTAGGGAGGTGCTATAAATTGCCGATTGATAAGCAATGTATGCTCTGTCGTGTTCCGTCCTCTTTTTTGTGTTATTACGGCAACTTGTTTATTCTTACCCGGTTGCAGCATTTACATACAGTATGTGCGATAATGGTTGCCCGTGTGCTCTTTTCAGACGGCCGACAATGCTGGCAGCCTGCCCTGTTGTGGGTGCGAGGGGCGACCGGTGTCCGTAGCGCGGCACTCCTTTTTGTATGAATGCTTGTCGGGAAATAAAAAAAACATATCTTTGCACGGGTGCCAGGTGTGCTTTTTCTTTTGTTATTAATGTATGGGAACAACTGGTTTAAGAATGAATTCGAGAATGAAGAAATTTCTGCTTTTCTTTGCAATGTTGCTTGCTCTTACACATTCCAATGCTGCATCGGGCGGTGATACAATCCCTGCATACGGTGACGGCAATCCTTTCTGCAATTTAAGCAAGGGGAATTTGCGCATTTTGGACATTGGCAACAGCTACACCCTTGATGCAACGCACTACATTCCTCAAATTGCGGCTGCGGCAAACGCTGCCGACTGCCATTCTCTTTATCGTGCAACACGCGGAGGCGCGAGTTTCAGGTCTTGGGTAGATGCTTATAACGACAAGGATACAGAAGAATATGAGATTGGGCATATCTGCGGTTACGCCATACCCGATGTGATTTGCGGCGACGGCAGGGTTCGTGACGGGCATCTTTTTAGACAGGCGTTGAAAAACGGCAAATGGGATCTGATACTGATTCATCAGTACAGTTCCTATTCTGCAAATTTCGATGCCTGGAATGGTGGAGGCAATAAAGGCTGCCTCAAAGAACTCATCTCCATTATTCGTGAAACAAATCCCCAAGCTGCAATCGGATTTTTATTGATTCATAGCTGGAGCAGGAGTTATGCCGAGAACAAAAGCAAATCCTCGTTCAAGAGATGGCAGGATATGGCCAATTCTGTCAAGAAGCTGAAGTTGAATTATAATATAGATTTTATTGTCCCTTATGGCACTGCCGTAGAGAACCTTCGTGCCACGTCGTTGAATGACGGCAGTGACTTCTCCACAGACGGCAGCCATCTTGCTGATGGACTGGGCGATTATGTAGCGGCCTGCTGCTATTGGGAGACGCTGTTTGCCCCCCGGTTCGGCAGTATTGTTGGAAACGGCTTCCGCCTGACAATGTTGAATGAAGATCAAAAAGGGGTTTTCAATATCACCGATGAAACGGCGCTTGTTGCCCAAAAGGCTGCTGTATTGGCAACAAAAAATATGTACCAGGTAACCGATGTAGACAGTTTCGATGTATATATGCAGCTACCTGCCGAATACGTAGTTTATAAAAACAATGTAATAGGTTATAATTATAATGAGCCTGCAGGTGAGATGATTATTCCCGAAGGTGTCATAGGAATTTCTGATGGAGTCTTTAATGGTTGCAAGGAGATAACCGCCCTGCATTTGTCCAGCACTCTAAGAACATTGGGCAGCTACGCTTTCTATGATTGCAGCAATATTGAAACAATAATATCCTTGATACCCGGGGAGAGACTGTTTGCAGTGGATACAACTGTGTTCGGCAATGTGGATAAAGAAAATTGCAAACTGCATATACCCGCGGGAGCACTCGGTGCATATGAATTGACAGAGGGCTGGAACTTGTTCGAGAATATTATAGAGCTGTCCGAAGAGGAGATGAGGAATATGGGAAATGCTCTTGTTTGCGATGAAGAGAGAACTGTCACCGACCTCGCCGGACGTGCGGTGAAATTTCCTACAAAAGGTGTTTATATAGTAAACGGGAAAAAGATGTTGATAAAATGAGCATATTGTATGTTGACGAGAAACCGCCGGGCAATGCCCGGCGGTTTCTCTTGTTATTGCAATACTCTCTTTAGTCTCTTTATGAACTCCTGTGCCTGTTCCATAGTCAATGTCAATGGTGGCAGGAGGCGTATGACATTTGTGCCGCTCACTCCTGTGAACACGTGCTCCTCGAAGAGCAGACGGCGGCGTATCTCCTTGATTGGCTC
>JAFYSC010000149.1 GCA_017546635.1 Bacteroidaceae bacterium
ATTGCAACAAGGTATAAAGGTGTAAATATATGTTCGATTAAATGTAAACTAAATATTGTACACATTAAATTTCTATTGAGCCTATATTCCATATGGAAGTGATTTCAGATTGTCTGGAAACTTTTATCGGACACCAATAATTTTGATTAAAAGAGTTTTCTCGCCTTGCAAAAGAGAGAAGCCGCAGCCGACACTGCACGCTTATCGTTTCTGCCTATACATTGCTGCCCACTCCTTATCGACATAGTTGTCGAGCAGAGTACAGGCGTGCGAACTGAAATCGAGGCCACAACGCATTATCTTGTCCCACTCCTCCTGCGAGAGCGAGCCCAGCGCGTCGCGTGTCACACCACCTGAGACAATACCGTACACAACTCCCGCATTGAAATTATCGCCTGCACCCACAGTGCTCACAACATCTACATCGTTAGGGGCATAGCTCTTTTCTCCTGCACGCGAGAACAGAACAACACTGCCGCCACCCTGTGTGCAGATGAAATTGGGCGAGTAGAACTTAATCTTCTCCTTGTACACGCGGTGCGCATCGGTAAGAGAATAAAGATTCTCGAAATCCTCGATAGAGCCACGTACAATGTCGGCATACTCAAGGTTCTCTATAAGCGCCTCGGCAAGCTTCACGCGCTCGTGCAGGTGGTTCTTGCGGAAATTTATATCGTAGTACAGTATTGCACCGCGCTCGCGGGCATACTCGAGGAAAGCCTTTGTCTTGCTGCGCAGCACGGGATTGAGCACAAAATATGAGCCGTAGACAACAACATCGTCGGCATCTATCTGCGGGAAGTCCACCTCGAGACGGTTATTGGGATAATCCTTGTAGAAGAGGTACTCGGCATCGTTGCGTTCATTGAGGAACGCAAGCGAGAGAGGCGATTTTCCGTCGTTGAAGCTGCACACCGACGACACATCCACTCCGCTGTCGCGCAGCGTGTCAATAATCATTGCGCCCACCTTGTCGTTGCCCACCTCGCTTATGAAAGACACATCGAGACCCATACGTCCCAGACTAATCATACTGTTGAATGTAGAACCGCCGGGAACAGCCTTCACAGGCACATTGTCACGGAATATAATATCGAGGATTGTTTCGCCTATACCAATAATCTTTCTCATATCTCTTTGCTTATAATCTGTCCTATCTGAATAGAGCCTCAGCACCCCTCATCGAGCAGTGCCTCGAGCTCCTGTACATTGTTTGCCACTCCAAAAAGGGCGTCGAAACGGGCGCGTATAAAGCCCTGTTGCTGCAACCCCTGCAGGAACTCCAGCAACTTGTCCCAAAAGCCTTCCACGTTGTACAGTATCACCCTTTTGCAGTGATAGCCAATAGTGTGAGCCGCCGCAACGTGGAAAATCTCGTCCACAGTGCCCACTCCACCGGGAAGTGCCACAAGAACGTCGCTCCTCGAGAGGATATTGTCCTTCCTGTCGCTAAGGTTCTGCGTCACCACACGCTCGTCGAGCAGCGCACTCACTCTGTTGCGTTCTATGAGCACCTGCGGAAAGACACCCACTATGTGCGCCCCGCACTCCTTGGCCGCCGCGGCCGTAGCCTCCATAAGCCCCGCAGCAGCACCGCCGTACACCAGAGTAAGCCCTTTGCGGCCAATGAGCGAACCCACAAGGCGCGCCTGCTCCACAAAAGCCTCATCGATGCTCTCCGAAGCCGCACAGAACACTCCTACACTCCTTATCGCAGCCATACCTGTCAGAGACTCTGCATATCATTCAAACGCTTGTACACGCCGTCGAGAGCAAGCAGTTCGTCGTGTGTGCCACGCTCCACGATGCGTCCGTCCTTGAGCACGCAAATCTCGTCGGCATTCTTGATGGTCGACAGGCGGTGGGCAATGGCAATGGTAGTACGGGTCTTCATAAGGCGCTCCAGGGCCTCCTGCACAAGGCGCTCGCTCTCGGTGTCGAGTGCCGATGTAGCCTCGTCGAGAATGAGGATGGGAGGATTCTTGAGAATGGCACGCGCAATGCTTATACGCTGGCGCTGGCCGCCCGACAGCAAGCAGCCGCGGTCGCCCACCACTGTGTCGTAGCCCTGCTCTGTCGCCATAATGAAGTCGTGGGCATTGGCAATCTTTGCAGCCTCGATGACCTGCTCCATTGTAGCGTTCTCCACTCCAAAGGTGATATTGTTGAAGAATGTATCGTTAAAGAGGATAGCCTCCTGATTGACGTTACCAATGAGCGAGCGCAACGATTTTACCGACATATCGCACACGTCGACCCCGTCGATAAGAATCTGTCCCTCGGTAGCATCGTAGTATCGGGGGATAAGGTCCACCATAGTCGATTTACCGGAACCCGACTGACCCACAAGAGCAACAGTCTTGCCCTTCTCTATCGTGAGGTTTATATCGCTGAGGACCTTCTTCTCGCCATCATAAGAGAATGACAAATTGCGGTACTCAATGCCCTGCTGCATCTCTTTTATGGAGACAGCGCCCTGCTTGTCGGTAATAGGATTAACGGTGTGCAGAATCTTGTCGATACGCTCCACCGATGCAAGACCGCGGGGAATGCTGTACGACGCCTTTGAAAGTTCCTTGAGCGGGTTGATGATGCTGTAAAGGATTGTCATATAATAGATGAACGCAGGCGCAGAGATTGGCGAATTATTGCCTAAGATGAGCGTACCACCGAACCACAGCACAATGACAATGACACAAGTACCCAGGAACTCGCTCACAGGGTGCGCCATTGCCTGACGCATAGTAACGCGCATTGTGGCGTTGCGCAGCTCGTTGCTCACCTTGAGGAAACGGCCCGACATCTTCTTCTCGGCAAGGAATGCCTTTATGATGCGCAAACCGCCGAGAGTCTCCTCCATCTGCGACATCGTCTCGCTCAGCTTCGACTGTGCAAGCAACGACTTCTGCTTAAGTTTACGTCCGACAAGACCCATAATCCAGCCAAGACAGGGGATTACCGATATTGTAAAGAGCGTAAGCTCCCAGCTTATGTAGAGCATTGTACCGAAGTATATGAGAATGAGAATGGGGTTCTTTATGAGCATATCGAGCGAGCTTGCGATAGAGTTCTCCACCTCAATCACGTCGCCGCTCATACGGGCAATGATATCACCCTTCTTCTCCTTTGAGAAGAAGCCAAGCGGCAACGACAGCACCTTGTCGTAGAGCTGTGTGCGGATGTCGCGTACTACACCCGTACGTAGCGGGATTATGGATGCCGACGATGCAAAGTAGGCAGCAGTCTTTAGCAGAGTCATCACAATAAGGAAAATACCCAACAACAATAACGTCGTAGATGCCCCGCTTGTTTGTATAAGGTCGTTAAGATAGTAGTTGCAGTTGTTGAGCAGCACCTCCTGGATGTTGTCCATATTGGCCTCGCTCCAGGGAATGAACGACACGGGAGCAGCCTCGCGCATCTTGAATAGAATCTCCAGGATAGGGATTATGATGGCAAACGAAAAGACGTTAAGCACTGCCGATACGAATGTAAAGACAAAAGACATCACAAGATACTTCTTGTAAGGCGGGATATACCGCTTGAGAACCTTAAAAAACTCTTTCATAGTTGTTGTTTTTCGTAAAAGGGCACAAAGCACCCAAAGTTATGAGTGCAAAGTTAACTCTTTTTTATCGGTTAAGCCCCTTTATTTTTCATTTTTAATTGCTTACATTACCCAAGAAACGGGAAATACCCTATTTTTGCAGTATGAGAAACATCCTTTGTCCCATATTGTTTTTGTTTATGCTCACTGCAACGCACAGCCTGAAGGCGCAAGAAACAATGAGCGATACACTGTCGTATGACATACGACGTGCATACATTGTGGGACAGAGCGTGCACCGCGGCGAGACCATCCCGCATATAAAACTGCCTACATATTACGCCTACGCACCAATAATCTTCAAGAGCAAGAGACAGCGCAACGAGTACGACCGCCTTGTGCGCGACGTAAAGCGCGTGCTGCCACTTGCAGCCGAGATCCGCGGAATAATCATAGAGACCTACGAGACACTGCAGCTGCTCCCCGACGACAAGGCACGCGAGCGCCACATCGACAAGCTCGAAAAGGAACTGAAGGATGTATACACCCCAAAAATGAAGAAGCTCACCCTTCGTCAGGGCAAGCTTCTTATAAAATTGGTCGACCGCGAGTGCAACCAGAATGCCTATCAATTGATAAAGCTCTTTATGGGCAGCTTCAAGGCCGTGTTCTACAACGCCTTTGCATCGATGTTCGGCGCCAGCCTCAAGAAGAGCTACGACCCCGCAGGAGACGACTGGATGACCGAACAGGTTGTAGTGAAGGTTCTCACAGGACAGCTGTAGAGCGTTATATCTTGTTCACCTTACCTGCGTAGAGTATTGTGTTGGTCTTGTTCTCTCTCACAAAGAAGAGGAAAGGACGGTTCATAATGCAATGTTCCATAGGGGCAGACACATCGCCACCCTGCACACCGGTGGCAGTTGCAGCCTCGCCGCCATCCTCGTCTATGCTAAAAACATTGGCCTGGCGAACCTCCAAGAGATAAAGTCTCTCATCTGTAAGTTTGCTGAAATCGGCTTTTTTATCGTCATAAGCATCCTTTACGCCCATAGCAAGGAGTGCATCGTCGAGCACCTCATTTACATCTATATTCAGTTTGGGAATTGTAAATGTGGAATAACCCTCTCTTTTGTATGAGTTTTTGTATGCCTCGGCAAGTTTTCCATTATCGAGCATCTCGGCACACTCCTCAAGAGTCACACCGTTGGCTGTTTCTACAAAGTCCATTGAAAATGCTTTGTTCTTACCCAAATAGAGTGAGAATATCCTGAACTTGTTATCCTCGCAATAATATTGGTAAGGCACGTTCTTTGTTTTCATAAACTCCACCTTCTGCACTGTGCCGTCGTAGGCATAGAATTTATCTACCTTTGTATTCTTTGCATCGAATTTGTCGTGCCAGGGACACTTGAAGTAGAAAGCATCTGCAAGTACAATCTTTGTTCCATCATTCAATTGTTCATAAAGTTGGGGGATAAGACCATTTGTCTCGTTGCTCACCCAATTGTTTATCACGCCAACAGCATTTTCATTCGAAAAATCGAGCATCTCGCTCTTTGCGCCGTAATACTTTATAATTCTTTGGCAGAATGTCTCAAGGGGATAAAAGCCCTCGTTGAGCCACACGGAGTTTGCAATGCTCATCTTGGCCTGTTTGTCGAGGCGGGTAATGCCGTCCACAATCTTTTTGTTGTAGTCGTTTATCTCGTCGATTGAGTAGTCGCCGAGCGACATTGCATCGGCTATCTGGTCGTAGGTCTCACCGTCGGCGCCGTTCATAGCCATTGAGAGGGCGAGCGATGCGCTGAAGGGTGACACTACATATTTGTCGTTATTCTCGAAAGTACCGTCGACAGCCCTCAGAAGGTCCACGGCAAAGGCGGGGCTGTTTGACGCAATCTCGGTCTCTGTTTCGTTGAGCTTTATCTCCTTGATTGTTGAATCGTC
>JAFYSC010000150.1 GCA_017546635.1 Bacteroidaceae bacterium
AACAACCTCGCAGATGATTGGTATGCTCAACCTGCGCTATGTGTGGATTGTCCTCGGCTGTTTCGTGGTTGCAGCACCCGTGGCGTGGTATATCACCTCACGCTGGTTGGAGCAGTTTGCCAACCGCATCGCATCGCCTTGGTGGATTTACCTCGTTGCCCTCGCTGTGGTCCTCGCAGTAACAGTCGGTCTTGTAACCCTCCGCTCGTGGAAAACCGCGACGGAGAACCCTGCCGATGTGGTAAAGAGTAACTAGAATATGCTCCACATTACTTTGCGCGCAAGTAAACTGTGCTTTGGGCTAAGCAAGGCTAAGAACAGCTATATTTATTCAACTATAGCCAAAGGGGGTGACATTGCTTACCCTTTTTGGCTATTCTCTACATATAATATTTGCTGCTTTTTTGCTGCTTACCTTTGTGGTTCCTTAAAATTTTCCACTCATACTGCCGTGTTACGCAAGTTTTTCCGTATCTTCGCAAGAATTTAGCAATGGTGTTCACGTATTGATGGAAGATAAGGAGAAAAATATTGTAAAAGAGGGTGACGGCTACGGCCGTGTACTCAAATATCTGGGTATCTTCGGTGGTGCCCAAGGGTTGTCCATTCTCCTCAATATGCTGCGCACGAAAATCGCCAGTACTCTGCTGGGTGTTGCCGGACAGTCGGTCATTGCCCTCTCGAACCGCACTATCCAGATGTTCAGCGATGCAACAGGATTGAGTCTTTCGTTCAGTGCGATAAGGGCTCTGTCCGATGCCTATGAGAATGCCGATGAGGCTGTCGTGGAGCGTTGTGTAAAGGTAGTGAGGAGTGTGGCGCTGTTTACCGGACTTGTGGGAATGGTGCTTATGCTCATCGTTACTCCTTACATCAGCGATTGGATTTTCGAGGATAGCAGTGCCTATTATTCGGGACGTTTCCTTGCTCTTTCGCCTGTGGTGTTCTTTATGGCGGTATCAAATGGCGAGATTGCCATTCTACGAGGGATAAGGCAACTGAACAAGGTTGCCGTATACAGTGTGGCAACATCTGTCATATCGTTGCTTGTGGCAGTGCCTCTCTATTTCTTTGTGGGAGTAGGCGGTGTGTTTCCTGCCATATTCGCAACAGCATTCCTGCAGATGTCTGTCCTGCTATATTTTTCGTTGCCTCTGTATGCCTATAGGGTTGCTCCATTCTCATTCGCTCTTCTTCGCGAGGGAATCGATATCGTGAAAATGGGTGCCGGGTTCATATTCTCTTCTATATTCTCATCGTTTGCATTGTGGCTCATATGTGCTCTTCTGTCCGATATTGGTGACGGTAAGAGTGCTGGCCTGTTCAATACTGCCATTGTTATGATAACAATGCTCCCGGGAGTGCTGTTTGCTGCACTCGATTCGGAGTATTATCCGCGTCTTTCGGGTGCGGTAGAGAATGTTGCGTTGCGTAACCGTATGATAAACGAGCAGGTAGAGGTACAGCTTCTTGTGCAGTCGCCGCTGCTTGTAGCCTTTATGGTTGCGATGCCCCTGCTGGTGCCGCTATTCTACGACGGGGAGTTTATGCCTGCCGTATCAATGGCGCAGATTGCATTGATGGGAATGTTTATGCGCACAATGACCTATCCCATCTCCTTCCTGACACTTGCCAAGAGCGATACTCTTCTGTTTGTCTTTTTGGAGAGTATGTATAATCTTCTTCTTGTGGCGCTTGTTGTTGCCGGTTATGTCACAAAGGGTTTTGTCGGTGTCGGTGCAGGAATAGCTCTTGCCCATACGCTCGATTTCTTGCTTGTATACGGAATGCTCAAATTCAGATATGGTCTTAGGCTGTCGGGTAATGCTGCAAAATATTTCTTTATGCAGTTGCCTCTCTTCATTGCAATGGCAACGGTTGTTGTTGGAGGCTTTTCGGATAGATTGTATTGGACAATGGGGGCGATATGCACATTGTTCTCACTGTTGCTCTCCATCTACTTTTTGAAAAAGCAGACCGTTCTCCCCGATACATTCAGACGTTTGTACAAGAAAATCTCAAGAAAGTTCAAGAAATGAGTATAATACTCTTTATAATATTCATATTGTCTGTTGCGGCTCCATCGTCGGTGCTGGCACAGAGTGACAGTATCACTTTCTCCTCGCCGTTAAATTTCGGGCTTTTGCTCAGCGGAAATTTCGGCGAGCTGCGTTCCAATCATTTTCACGCGGGCATAGACTTCAAGACTCAAGGTGCAGTGGGACGTCCTATCCTGGCTCCTGCCGACGGATATATTTCCCGCGCAACGGTTACTGCCGGAGGCTACGGGCGTGCTATATATGTTACTCACGACAATGGATATATGACCGTATATGGCCATTTGGACAGTTTCCTCAAGCCAATAGCTGAACGGGTACGCGAGCAACAGTACAACGACGGCTATTTTGTTGTAGATGTGAGTTTTGAAAAAGACGAATACCCTGTCTCGTGTGGCGATGTGATTGCATTCGCTGGTAATAGCGGATATTCCTTTGGTCCGCACCTGCATTTCGAGGTACGTGCCAACGGCGGCACTCAGCTTGTAAGCCCTATGCGTTTCTATCTCGAAAGACTTACAGATACAAAGTCTCCGCGTGTTCAGGCTGTAGCGCTTACTCCGCGCGAGGGTGAGGGTGTTGTCGAGGGCGGGGCTTCCACCGTTACGCGCAAGGTGATCCATTCGTCGGTGCGCGATACACTACAGGCTTGGGGCAGGGTAGGACTCTCGGTACAGTGCGATGATATTATGGACAATACCTCCAATAAATATGGTGTGTACTCGATAGAACTCTATGTTGACGACTCCTTGCGCTTCTCCTCGCGAATGGACGGCTATGCTCTTGCCGATACACGTCTGATAAATGCGTGGAGCGACTATGAGCGCTTCTTCGAAAAGGGTGAATGGTTCCTGCGCTCATATATATTGGAGAATAATCCTCTCCCTCTTCTTGCTGCCGACAGGAACAGAGGCTGGATAGACATTGACGAGGAACGTATATATAATGTAAAGTACCGCATTGCCGATTTTCACGGAAACACCACATTCTGCAAATTTGCAATAGAGGGAAGGCGCGATTCGATATCCCAGCCTTGTGACAGCACTGCGCACTATCTATATTGGTTCATAAACAATACTGTTGCCTACGAAGGGATGAGGCTCGATATTCCTTCGGGACAGCTGTTTGCGAACACAACGCTTGCCGTGCAGGAACAGCCCTCGAGATACGGGATATCGCGATGCTACAATTTGAACAGTGCGGTTGTACCGTTGCGAAAGGAGGCGCGTATCAGCCTGCAAGTGAACGGTACATCAGGACTCGACCCATCAAAATACTATATCTGCCGAGTGGGTAAAAAGGGTAGTGTGGCTGTGGGAGGAGAATATAAGGACGGATGGATAACGGCAAATATCCCACTCCTTGCAACATATGAGGTTGCTGTGGATACTGTGCCTCCTGCTGTTAAACCCATTGCTCCAAAGAATTGGGGACGCAACGGGCAGATTGTGTTCTCAATTGGCGACAAAGGGCGTGGGATAAAGACCTTCAAGGGACTGTTGGACGGAAAATTCATTCTTTTTGAGTATAGCAGCAAAAGCGGAAGGCTCACCTGCAATATGCGTCGCGAAAATGTGAAACGCGGAAAGCATCAGCTGCATCTTACCGTAACCGACAATGCTGGAAATTCCACGACAATAGAAAGAACAATAATTTATTAATACATTTAAGACTATGAAAAAGATTCTTATTCTAATCCTGTGCGCAGTGGCTGCTTTACAGTCATCTCAGGCGTGTACAAACTTCATTGTCGGCAAGAAAGCATCGGCCGACGGTTCGGTGTTCATCTCATACAGTGCCGACAGCTACGGTATGAGTGGCTTTGTTGCCCATTTTCCTGCTGCGGTGCACCCCGAGGGCACAATGCGCGAAATATACAATTGGGACTCGGGCGAATATCTTGGTGTAATACCCGAGGCGCGCCGCACATACAATGTGCTTGGAAATATCAACGAGCATCAGGTGGCAATTGCCGAGACAACCTTCGGCGGAAGAGAGGAACTTGTTGATACAACAGGGCTCCTTGATTACGGAAGCCTAATATATATTGCCCTTCAGCGTTCAAAGACTGCACGCGAGGCAATACAGGTGATAACTTCTCTTGTCGAGGAGTACGGCTACTACAGCAGTGGCGAGAGCTTCTCTATTGCCGACAAGAACGAGGCTTGGATATTTGAGATTGTAGGCAAGGGCGGCAAGGAGAAAGGTGCTGTGTGGGTGGCAATACGCATCCCCGATGACTGTATCTCGGCTCACGCCAACCAGGCACGTATCCGCAAATTCAATATGAAGGATAAGGAGAATGTGCTCTATTCAAAGGACGTGGTTAAGTTTGCGCGCAAGATGGGCTATTTCGACGGCAAGGACGAGGACTTTGATTTTGCTGCTGCATATTGCCCTGCCGATTTTGGCGGCTTGCGCTATTGCGATGCACGTGTGTGGAGCTTCTTCAATATGTTCGGCTGCGAGGATATGACAAAATATCTTGCTTGGGCATCGGGCGATGCAACAGCCGAGCCTATGCCGCTTTATATGAAGCCCAAGGCTCCTATAAGCCTCAAGGATATGCAGATGGGTATGCGCGACCACTACGAGGGCACACCCTTCGATGTTACAAAAGACCTCGGTGCAGGTCCTTTCAATATGCCTTATCGCCTATCTCCCCTCAGTTTCAAAGTGGATGGGAAGGAGTACTTTAACGAGCGTCCTATCTCTACTTTCCAGACTGCATTTACATTCGTTGCGCAGTTGCGTAACTATATGCCCGACGCTGTCGGAGGTGTGATGTGGTTCGGTACCGACGATGCAAATATGGTTGTATTCACACCCGTATACTGTTGTGCAACCGAGGTTCCCGAGTGCTATAAGGAGTGCAATGCCGATCCCCTGCAGTTCTCTTGGAAATCTTCTTTCTGGGTGTTCAACTGGGTTGCCAATATGATTTATCCCAAGTATTCAATGGTGATAGACTATGTACGTGAGACGCAGTTCACACTCGAGGACGAGATATATCAGAACAGCCTTGCGGTTGAAAAAGAGGCTCTTGCTGTATATGAGACATCGCCCAAATTCGCAGTGAAGATGTTGACCGACTATACTTGCTCTTCGGCCGAGCTTGCGCTCTCTGAGTGGAAGGACCTTGCCGAGAGGATGATTGTAAAGTACAACGACTTTGCCATAAAGCAGACTGAGGGTAAAAAGTTCCTCCGCGGAAAGACCGGTAACGGTACGCGTCTGACACGTCCCGGTTACCCCGAGGAGTATAACCGTGCTGTTGTGGAGCAGACAGGTGACAAGTACCTTATGCCTGAGGCAAAATAAGAGTTCGCAGGGGTAGTGGAATGTTGCTTGTTTGGTGGCTTTTGGCGACAGTTTAGATTTTTTTAATAAAAAATAAGCAGCATATAAAATAAATGCATATCTTTACGCAATAGTTCAGTATAAGAGCATTTCTGCGCTGTTGCAAAGCGTTGTTCTTGTATTGGTTTGACAATGCAACTAACCGACTAACTAAAAATAAAACATTATGGATCAGGAATTAATTAAAATGGTATCGGCAAAGGCTGCCGAGTGGCTCTCACCGGCATACGACGAGGAGACACGCAAAGAGGTACAGGCAATGCTCGACAACGAGGACAAGACTCCTCTTATCGACTCTTTCTATAAGGACCTTGAGTTCGGTACAGGCGGTTTGCGCGGAACTATGGGCGCAGGCAGCAACCGTATGAACATATACACTGTAGGTAAGGCTACTCAGGGATTGGCCAACTATCTCAATGAATGTTTCAAGGACCTTGAGCAGATTTCAGTTGTTGTTGGCCACGACTGCCGTAACAACAGCCGCCTTTTTGCCGAGATTTCTGCTAACATCTTCTCGGCTAACGGAATCAAGGTATACCTCTTCGAGGACCTCCGTCCTACACCCGAGATATCTTTCGCTATCCGTCACTTGGGTTGCCAGAGTGGTGTGAACATCACTGCCAGCCACAATCCCAAGGAGTACAACGGTTACAAGGCATATTGGGATGACGGTGCACAGATGCTTGCTCCCCACGATGTGAATACCATCAAGCACGTCGAGAGCGTGAAGGTCGAGGATATCAAGTTCCAGGGTAACCCCGAACTTATCGAGATTATCGGCGAGGAGATAGATAACATTTACCTCGACGAGGTAAAGACTCTTGTCATTGATCCCGAGATTATCGCGCGCCACAAGGATCTAAAGATTGTCTACACTCCCATCCACGGTTGCGGCCGTGTACTCATTCCCTCGTCGCTTCGCCGTTGGGGATTCGAGAATATCCACTGTGTCGAGGAGCAGATGGTGAAGGACGGCAACTTCCCCACTGTAGTGTCGCCCAACCCCGAGAATCCCGAGGCAATGACTATGGCTATCAATCTTGCAAAGGAGATTGATGCCGACCTTGTAATGGCTTCGGACCCCGATGCCGACCGTCTGGCCATCTCTTGCAAGAACAGCAATGGCGAGTGGATGATTATCAACGGTAACCAGACCTGTATGATGTTCCTCTACTACATCATTACACAGTACACCAAACTCGGCAAGATGACAGGCAAGGAGTTCGTTGTAAAGACAATCGTTACAACCGAGGTTATCAAGAATATTGCCGAGAAGAACAATCTCAAGATGTACGACTGCTATACTGGCTTCAAATGGATTGCCAAGGTTATCCGTGACAACGAAGGTATTGCAAAATATATCGGTGGTGGCGAGGAGAGCTTTGGCTTCTTGGCCGAGGACTTCTGCCGCGACAAGGATGCCGTTTCGGCTTGTAGCCTCATTGCCGAGGTTGCTGCCTGGGCCAAGGAGAACGGCAAGACTCTCTATGAGCTGTTGCTCGACATTTATGTAGAGTATGGTTTCTCTAAGGAGATTACAGTGAACGTTGTCAAGCCCGGTAAGAGCGGTGCCGATGAGATTCGTCAGATGATGGAGAACTTCCGTGCTAATCCTCTCAAGGAGATGGCGGGCGAGAAGGTTGTCTGCTACAAGGACTTCAAGGCTATGAAGCAGACCGATGTTGACGGCAATGTAACAGACATTGATATGCCCGAGCCTTCGAATGTGCTCCAGTACTTCACCGAGAGCGGCCACAAGGTGTCTGTACGTCCTTCGGGAACAGAGCCCAAGATCAAGTTCTATATGGAGGCTAAGGCCACAATGAACAGCCGCGAGGATATTCTTGCTGCAACAGCTACTGCCGATGCTGTGATTGAGCAGATGAAGCAGGCGATGGGCATCTGATTAGATGGGCATCTGATTACATAGCTGAATGGGGCTGACACAAAAGCCCGCTTTTATAGCAAGCAACCCCTGCCGGAGTTATTCTGGCAGGGGTTGCTCTATTTGAAAAATGACTTTTTTTGCCACTCTCCTTGTTTGTTTGTTTGTGCTTGTCTGTCTGTTATTTCATAAATACAAAATAGACGGCAAGTGCCAGCAGAAGGAATGCTACAATATGGTTCCATTGCAGGCTCTCGCCCTTGAAGAGTACCGATACGATTATACCGAATATAATGCACGATACAACCTCCTGGATTACCTTCAGCTGTACAAGCGAGAAGGGACCGCCATTAATCTCGGAGCCAATGCGGTTGGCTGGGATAAGGAACGAATATTCGAGCAGCGCGATACCCCAGCTGAGAAGTATGATAAGATAGAGCGGGGTGTTCGACGAAATAAGTTTCATCTCCTGTAACTTGAGGTTGCCGTACCAGGCAAGGGTCATGAATGTGTTTGAGATGATGAGGAATGTCAGTGTAAGGATTACTTTACTCATTGTTATTGTTGTTTATGTTCTTTACGTCGGGAGGGAGAAGCTCGCTTTGTATGTTGCTCATAGAGCCCCATAGATTGTAGCGTGCCTCGGGGTTGAGCTTCTCGAGGTGGTGGAGCAGTTCTTTCATCTCTTTGCGGTTCGATGCATTCTCATAGGGGCAGTTCTTTATCTGTGGCGGATATTCCGACAGCCTTGCATATTCGGCAATATCGGACTCGTTGACCAGACACAGCGGGCGTATTACGCTTATTGGGAATTTGCGCATCTTCATCATTGGTGCCATTGCACTGAATGCTCCCTGAAAGGTGATGTTCATAAGCATTGTCTCTATGAAATCGTCCATATTGTGCCCCAATGCAATCTTGTTGCAACCATTCTCCTGTGCTATGGTGAAGAGCATTTTCCTGCGGTTCCAGGAGCACAGGAAACAGGGCGACTTGCGCTTGTCGGTCGATGCGTCGAAACTTGTCTCGGCCGTTATCAGCTCAACGCCCAGCCCTGAGCAGAAATCCTCGAGAAAACCGGCGTCTGCAGCATAAGGGATATTGCCCATTCTTATGTGTGCTGCAATGACGCTTATGCGTGGCTTGTAAATGCGGCTTTGCAGGGCCAGCAGTCTGAGGAGCATAAGCGAGTCCTTTCCGCCCGACAGGCCTACCAGTATCTTGTCGCCGTCTTCGAGCAGGCTGTAGTCTTTGCACGCCTTGTTGAAGCGTTTGCGTATCTGCTTCTCTAACACCGTTATTGGGTCTTTTTCTTTCATCCTATTTTAGTTGTATGCAAAAAGCGTGCAAAAATACAAAAAAATATGCTGAAAAAGCAGAAAATGTTTTTTTGTTTGTATATTTGTTTTTTACTAAGCTGCTAATATATGATGTACACGGTGGAGACAAAAGAATAGTATGCTGTTCTTCATGTATTTTTTAACTGTGTAGCATTAATGAATCAGATTTTCAGTTGAATATGAATATGAAACGTATTTTGGCGATTGTAATGCTTGTTGTAGTCTGTGCGGCAGGAGTATCTGCACAGAATACGAAAGCCAATGGCCGCAAACTATTTAACGAGGGACGTTTCCAGGAGGCCAAGCCCATTTTTAAGGTTCTCCTTGGCAAGTCTCCAAAAAGTGCTGAATACAACTATTGGTATGCAGCATGCTGCTACGAGACTAACGATACGCTGCCTGGTATTGAAAGGATGCTGGCATTTGCCGAGGAAAAGAAGGTGCTCAATGCACCGTATTATCTGGCCCGCATACACAGCGACAACTATGACTATCCGGCCGCGATAGATGCCTATGAGAGATTCCTGAAAGAGGCAAAAGATGAGGAACGCATAGAATATGCCAATGAGGAACTCGACAAAATAAAAGAACTGTTGCGAATGATGAAGTCGACGGAGCGTCTGTGTGTCATAGACAGTTTTGTGGTCGACAAGTCCCGTTTCCTCGATGTCTACCATTGTGGACGCGATGCCGGTAAACTGTTTATGTCGGCCGACTACTTTTCCGATGATAGCTACGAAGGTGTGCTCGCAATGACAGAACGGGGCACAGATATATATTTCCAGAAAGCAGTAAGGGATGATACTCTGCAACTGCAAAAGATATTCCATTCGTCGAAGAATGGAAGTGAGTGGAGCGCGCCACTGCAGGTGAAGGGCTTTGATACCGGAGGCAACGATGCCTATCCCTTTATGTCGGCCGACGGCTCTACATTCTATTTTGCAAGCGACGGTAAGGGTTCAATAGGAGGATACGATATCTTTGTCACCCGTTACGATGCCGAGGAGGGACGTTTCCTGCTGCCTACCAATGTGGGTATGCCGTATAATTCAACGGCAAATGATTATATGTTGGTGATAAATGAGATTGCAAATCTCGGATGGTTCGCAACCGACCGCCGTATGCCGCAGGATAAAGTATGTATATATGTCTTCATCCCCAATGTAAGGAAGGATACCTATAATTATGAGCTGGAGAGCTACGACAGGATATTGTCATATGCCTGGCTGAACTCCATTGCTGATACACACAACAACGGCGAGGCTGTGCGCAGGGCACGCCAGCAACTGACGATGCTTATATATGAGGATACAGACGATGATGACAAGGGTGACTTTACGTTCATTCTCGACGATATGACCGATTATCATACCCTTCGTGATTTCAGAAGCAACGAGGCGCGTGAGATGTTCCAGGAGTGGAGGGTGCGCACTGTACAGTATGTGAAGGAACTCGGTAACCTCGAAGCATTGCGTCTCGAATATGCAGGAGCTACATTGGCCCAGAAACAGAGTATGGCTCCCGAAATAAGAATGCAGGAGGCTAAACTTGAGAAGGAGTGTGAGTTGCTGCTGCAGATGGAAAAGGAGATAAGAATAATAGAATATAAGGAACTGAACAGATAAGTGCATAATATATAGCACTCGGTACAAAAAAACGCTTGATGCGTTAGGCTTGTGAAAGGCTCAACAAGGGCATCGGTGTGTATGTGAGTCCCAATTGTATGTGTTGTTTCAAGCAATCTGGTTTTTATAATGGACTCTTACGGTACTCTTGGATTTGTAAACCAATAATGGGCCTATGGTGTTTATCACTGTAGGTTCTGTTTATAAAATACAATGATTATGAAACGCTGTTTTCCTCCATCGGAACTGCTCATAGAGGCCAACGGAGCAGTGTATCATCTTGGTGTGAAACCCGAGCAACTAGCCGATAAGGTAATTCTGGTGGGCGACCCCAATCGTGTACCAAAGGTTGCATCTTTCTTCGATACGCAGGAGTGCGATATCTCCTCACGCGAGTTCCGCACAATCACGGGTGAGTACAAGGGCAAAAGGATTACTGTCGTGGGTACGGGAATAGGCTGCGACAATATTGACATTGTGGTGAACGAGCTCGATGCTCTCGCCAATATCGACTTTGCCACACGCTGCGAGAAGGAGGAGTTCCGCCGACTGGAGTTTGTGCGCATAGGTACAAGCGGAGGCTTGCAGGAAGATACGCCGACGGGGGCGTTTGTCTGCTCGTCGAAGTCGGTTGGCTTCGACGGGTTGCTCAACTTCTACGCTGGACGCAACGAGGCGTGCGACCTTGAATTTGAGGAGGCGCTGAAAAAGCATCTCGATTGGTCGCCCTTGCTGTGTGCACCATACACGGTGGATTGTGACGCTGAACTGCTCGAACGAATAGCACGGGAAGATATGGTGCGTGGCGTTACAATTTCGTGTGGCGGGTTCTTCGGTCCACAAGGCCGGCAGCTACGCGTTCCGCTTGCCTTTCCGCAGATGAACGAGCGTGTGGTGTCGTTCGAGCACAAGGGACACCGCATAACGAATTTCGAGATGGAGAGTTCGGCGCTTGCCGGTCTCGCAAGGCTTATGGGACACAAGGCAACCACCGTATGCCTTATAATAGCACATCGTGTAGCCAAACAGGCCACAGTGGATTACGATGCCAAAATGAAGGAGCTAATCCAAACGGTACTTGAGAGGATATAGTACTGTGGTAGTATAAAGTAGTATAGGACTCTTGCCAATATAAAAAACAAAAATACAGACAATGATAAATAACGACACAATATGCGCTCTTGCAACTGCTCAGGGTGGAGCGCTTAACGTGATAAGGGTATCGGGTAGCAAGGCTGTAGAGATTACAGCCTCGCTCTTTGTTCCACGCAACGGCAAACCGCTCGAAGAGAGAAAGACACATACAGTGATATTCGGCGATGTCTTTGATGTCAGGGGAGAGTTGCTCGACGAGGTGCTGCTCACCCTTATGCGTGCCCCGCGCAGCTACACAGGGGAGGATACAGTGGAGATAAGCTGCCACGCATCGTCGTACATTGCACGCGAACTGTTGATGAACCTCATTTCAAAGGGAGCACGTCAGGCACAGCCGGGCGAGTTCACTATGCGCGCCTTCCTGAACGGTAAGATGGACCTTAGCCGTGCCGAGGCTGTGGCCGATGTTATTGCGTCGGGCTCGAGGGCATCGCACCGCTTGGCAATGAACCAGTTGAAAGGAGGCTTCAGCAGAGAGCTGGCACAACTGCACGACAAACTGCTGCACCTGACGACGCTTATGGAGCTCGAACTCGACTTCAGCGAAGAAGATGTAGACTTTGCCGACCGTACACAACTAACCTCACTCTGCGTGGAGATAGAAAATGTAATAGCGCGCCTTGTCGACTCATTCGGCATTGGCAACGCTATGAAGAACGGAATACCTGTTGCGATAGTAGGCGAGACGAACACTGGAAAAAGCACCCTGCTCAATGCACTGCTGCACGAGGACAGAGCCATTGTGAGCGATATTTGCGGTACTACACGCGATACGATAGAGGGTGTGATGAACATTGGCGGAACAACATTCCGCTTTATCGACACTGCCGGCATACGTGTCACAACCGACATTGTGGAGCAGATGGGAATAGAGCGTACGCTCGACGAACTCTCGAAGTGCAACATTGCACTGTGGGTGGTAGACCCAACGATGGACAAGGAGAAGATAGAGACGGCTGCGAAAAGACTCCTTCCATTGTGCAGCGGCAAGAAACTGTGCATAGTAGTGAACAAGTGCGATGCCACCGACTCGCTCACCCTTTCGCAGGCAATGGATTATGCCGTTGCGCTGGTCGGTGAATATGCCGATGGGGTAGAGTACGACAAAGAGAATATCTGTGCAATATCAGCCAAGCTCGGTACAAACATCGACAGGCTACAGGATTTTCTCCTCACCGCAGCTGCACTGCCCGAAATATCTTCCGACGCAGTGGTAGTGACCAACGTGCGCCACTACGAAGCGCTGTGCCTTGCCCTTGCCGACATACAGCGCGTGCAGCAGGCAATGCGAGACGGCCTACCCGGCGACCTCGTGAGCGAGGATTTACGCCAATGTGTAAATCATTTGTCCGAGATAATAGGCTCTGTTTCAAGCGATTCTGTGCTACAGAATATATTCAAGAATTTTTGCATCGGAAAATAATAAACACTTACATAATTGATTATCAACACTTTAGTAAGTTTTGAAATATTTCTTTAAACATCATACCAAAACAAACATAACACACTGATTATCTGTGTTATAAAGCATTATAATTCTCAACGGGGAATTTTATAAAAAATGGCAGGGCGGACAAAAAGTAGGATAAAACCTTTGTAATTATTTGATTTACATATCTTTGTAAAGATTATTATTGATATGCTAAAAAAAATGCTTTTATTGTAGGTCTTCCAATGTGGTCAAGAATGGTCTGAGAGGGCGAAAACAAATGTACAAATGTAAGGATTGTGGCAAACAATTCATAGGTGGTGAAAGACGTAATAAATCACAAGTAATAACCGATTACATAGAGGGTAAACAAACTCAATTACAGCTTGCTGTAAAATACAATATTTCTGAAAGAACAGTCCGCAGAGATTTGAAAGGAATGCGCTTTGTACATAAGATTGCAAAATACAAGGACGTAACCATACAGCTAGACACCACATATTGGGGCAGGAACTTCGGCCTAATGGTCATTAAAGATACACTTCGCAACAAAGTACTATGGCATAAATATGTCTACAGTGAAACTATAGCTCAATATATGGAAGGCATATCCTGGCTCAAGTCTCAAGGATTCAAAATATACGGTGTTGTTATTGACGGTATGCGCGGCTTAGCACAAGCATTATATCCTATTCCCGTCCAAATGTGTCAATTCCACCAGATACTTATCACACGCAGATACCTTACTCAAGAACCAGACCTTGATGCCTCAATCGAACTTTTGGATTTGGTTAAGAGTATCACGAGAATGGACAAGGAAAGTTTTGTTGGCGCATTTAACGAGTGGTATGAAAGATATAAGGATGTTTTGAACGAGCGTGTTCAGGATAAGAGAATTAAGCGTCATACACCTCCTTATATGCGCCCAAGATTGCGCAGCGCATATCTCAGTCTTAAACGTAATATGACGTTGCTGTGGACCTTTTACGACCACCCTGAAACAGGACTACCAAACACAAACAATGCTATTGAAGGTCTATTTTCAGACATAAAAGGTAAATTGAGGGTGCATAGAGGTATAAGTAAGGATAACAGAAAGAAATTGTTGGATGAATATATTATGAGGCATTATTAGTCGCAAAATCTCTCAGATGAGCGCGCTCATCTGAGAGATTTATCCTACTTTTTGTCCTATAAGAGTTTTAGGGGATTAATTCATCCTACTTTTTGTCCGGGTAACCACAAATAATGATAAATAAAAACGCTAACTACTTAAAGGTTAAGTAATTAGCGTTTTGAAAAGTACTCGAAGCGGGAATGAGGAATTAAACCCACACACAACACAAATAAAACATAACACACTGATACACATATTTATAAATGTTAATCTTTTGAATCACATTGCATTTTTGTGGTGCAATATTGCGATTCAGTGGTGCAATTTTTATATATTTGCACCACATTAAATAATGGTATGTTATGAAAGGATTAACATTATTCAGAAGAACCACAAAATCAGAGGGAAACATCAAACTCAGATTCCGATTAAGAGACGGACGTGGAGTTGACCTTTACCATAAGAGTGAGATAAAGGCCGACCTTAAAGATTTATCAAAGTTCGAAGATGACGGCACACTTCGTCCTAAGGTCTCTATCTACAACCATGAACTCAAAGAGAAAATAGATAAAGAAATAAAAGCGATTGAAGCCGCATATATAGAGTTATGTGGAAAGATGGATAAAAGTCTTATAACAGCAGATCTATTTGAAGAAACAATTAGCCGGTGCCTGCATCCAGAAGATTATATCGCAATAACAAAAGAGGAAACTTTGTTGGAAAGATACAACCGATTTATCAAAGAGGGATTCCGTGACGGCACTTTTGCAGAAAAAAGAGTCCTTCAATACAATGGTCTCTACAAGGAACTGAAGCGATACTTGACTATACACAATCAGACCAACATATTACCGAAGCATTTTACAGCTGACGATTTAATGGAATTACGTATTTTCCTTTTTGAAGAGCATAAATATGTAGATAAATACCCATCGCTCTATGCCGATGTTAAACAACAGTGCTTGCCCACCAAAGAACGTGCGCAAAATACAGTGGCCATAAAATTAAGGATGTTACAGGCTTTCTATACAGAATTGGAAGAACGAGACGAAATAGAAGTGTCCCCATTCAGAAAACTTGGTAGAAATAGAAGAAAAGCCGTAATGAAAGAAAGCTATGATGCGCCTATTTATCTGCTACAGGAAGAACTTTTGAAGGTTATGAATACTGAAGTACCGGAAGTTTTACAGGAAGCGAAAGAATGTTTTCTACTTCAATGTGCCTTTGGAAGTCGTATTGAAGATTACAAAGCTCTCAGTATGGATAAAGTTACAGTAAGTACTGATGGTATTCCATATTTACGCTATCTGCCACAAAAGACCCTAAAAAGCAACGAACATAAGGATGAAGTGGAAATCCCCATTGTAAGATATGCGTTAGACTTAATAAAGAAATGGCAATTCAATTTTCCTATTCTTAAATATGTTACGGGCAAGAGTGGTTATAACGTGAAAATCAGAAGATTGCTCGAATATTGTCAGATAGACAGAGAGGTAAGAATCTTCGATGAAAAGTCTTCTGAAAATATCTATAAGCCTCTTTACTCTATGGGTAGTAGCAAAATTTGTCGTAAAACACATATAGATATGCTGACAAAGGTACAAGTCAACATGTATGTTTCAGGACATCACAAAGAAGGGAGCAACGCTGTTAAACACTATTCTTCCTTATCCCTAAAAGACCGTTTTATCCTAATGAGTGCTGCATACAAACAGCCACTTTATAAGGTTGACAAGGAACTTAACATAATAGAAGAAGCATAGTCAACACTCAACATTTTGCATTAAAAATAGAATCGGGCACACAATCAAATGTTAAAGATTGTTGTCCGATTTTTTGTATTTAGTGGACAATAC
>JAFYSC010000151.1 GCA_017546635.1 Bacteroidaceae bacterium
AATTATGGCTTTGACCCTTTTGAGGGCTCTTCCTTTAATCATATGTACATATTCGGCGGTGGGGATGACCTCTTTCCCGTTGCGTACAGGAATCCTGTTCTCGCGGCGGCGTATCTCCTCGAGCATAACGGCAATTTCGTTAGGCTTGTAACCGTCCAGCTGTTTGAGAAGGACAAAACGGTAATCCTCATCCTCGAGGCGGGTAATGGCCTCGATAAGAATCACTGCATTCTGGTTCTCGGGTTCGGGAAGCTCCTGTCTTGCCTTGCCCTCCTGTTCTATTGATGTCTCGTGTGCATCCTTTCCTATCAGATCGTTCATCTTTTCCAGGAAACAATTTGATGTGACGGTACAGAACCAAGTGCGGAATTTGCTTTCCCACTTGAAACTTGATAGGGGGTGCCAATCTCCATTGCTGCCCTTGAGCTTTATGAAGAGTTCGTTTGTCAGGTCGTCAAGATAATAAAGAGTACCGTAATAACGCAAGGCATAATATCTCAAGTCCGATGCATACCGGACGTGCAAGAGGTATGCCATTGCATCCTCTCGTCCCGAAATGACAAGGTCGACCAACTCCTTGTCTGTCATTGTTGCGTATGTTACCTCGTTCTGGCTTCTCATAGTATGTGTCTTTTGTTAGATTGTGTCAGGCGCCTCACAGCGGCAATTCTGCAAATATAGTCAATAAATTCAAATAACATATATTTGAAGCTGTTTAATTTTTTATAAAATGTTTCAAAACTGAATGAGGTGATGTTTTGGTTTGTTATAGTTTGTCCTTGGCATCTTTTTTCTTTAAAATATGGATTCTGTCCATACTGTTTGGCTTGGAAAAATGAAATGTCAGCCTAAAAATGTGCCGTATGATTGTTGTTTTGTTTCTTTTTTGGTAAATCGCTCCAAGATACTTTCGCTCGCTGTGAAAAATATTCAGGTAAACTTGATATTTGATTTTATCCAAGTTCTTCTGCGCTCGTTGTGTAAAAATGAATTTTTCCACTCGCTTATACGAACTTTCTCGCTCGCTTATTCGAAACTTTGAGCTAAAGCTCCAAGATACTTTTGCTCGCTGTGAAAAATATTCAAGTAAACTTGATATTTGATTTTATCCAAGTTCTTCTGCGCTCGTTGTGTAAAAATGAATTTTTCCACTCGCTTATACGAACTTTCTCGCTCGCTTATTCGGAACTTTGAGCTAAAGCTCCAAGATACTTTTGCTCGCTGTGAAAAATATTCAAGTAAACTTGATATTTCTCGCTCGCTTATTCGTATCTTTGCATTTTATAGTATGTACGTATTGCGTATGGAATGAAAAATATTGAACTGTTTTGGCGCTTCTGTTCGTTTGTATGTATATATTACAGAGTATTGGACAAACTTGGTTTTTCAATATGTTGTTTTTGGGTATTAACATTTAATCAAAATTATATGAAAAAAATATTACAGGCGGTTGCTGTTTTGTTTGCAACTATGACGGTTGTCACATCGTGTGACGAGGCTACCAATTATACAAAAGGTTATCAGGACGGAATATATACTGTGTGGGGACACACCGTGACTCCCGAGATGGAAGATACATCATACGTTGTAGGTGATGTCATCAGTTACGGACTCAAGACCGGCGACCGCGCGCTGTTACGCGTGAAATATTTCATAGATAATGTCTTTGGCCCTTTGAAGGCAAAATGGGAGGTAGAGAAGGTTTATGAGGTTATTGAACCCCGTGCCATTACTGCTGGCGATGATATTGCCGAAGGCGATTACGATTCTTACATATTGGGTATTGCCGACTTCCTCTATTATGGTCCTGTATGGGCTTGGGACGGGTTGCAGAACATCAACGTGGCATACGAATGCGACGGCACTGCACCCGAATTCCGTATGGTTGCGCCCGAGGCGAGCAACGATACTTTGTATCTGTCGCTTGTGTCGCGCATAAAGAGCGGCGATGAACGCTATGTGAAACTGCTCTCTTTTGACCTTGACGATGCCTATCCTTTGCTCGGCAACGACGAGAGAAACAGTATAAGCCGTTACGACAGTATCTATACTTCAATCAATCTGCGTTACTACGATTTTGACGAAGAGGCTCCCGTCGATGCAAACATCATAGGCGGAAAACTCAAGAATCCGTTCAAGAAATAAGTGGAAACGACAATGTTTCCCTCACAAACAGTCAATTAGATGGAAAAGAGAAAATCAAACGTAAATATAAAGAACAAACGTGCTACGTTCGATTATATAATAAGCGACACCTACACTGCTGGAATAGTGCTCACGGGCACCGAGATAAAGTCGATTCGTGAGTCGCGTGCAAGCCTTGTGGATACATATTGCACATTCATAAACAACGAGTTGTGGGTGAAGAATATGCACGTTGCCGAGTATTTCTACGGTTCGTACAACAATCACTCCACACGGCGTGACCGCAAGCTGCTGCTCGAGCGCAAGGAGCTGCGCAAGCTGATGCAGATAGCAAAAGTGCCTGGCTTTACGATTGTGCCGGTGCGCCTGTTCATCAACGAGCGGGGGCTTGCGAAATTGGTTATTGGCGTTGCGCGCGGTAAGCGTGAATATGACAAGCGCGAGAGCCTGAAGGAGCGCGACGACAAGCGCGAAATGGACCGTATAAGAAGAGCATATTGATAAACATAAAAAGGTGCGAGAGGGCAGGGAGACTGCTGCTCGCCCTTTGTTTGTTGTTTGCAATGGAGTAAATGGTGCGTTAAGCAATTATGATACGCTTTCTAAGCATCATTTGTATTAAGGAGAAAAAACAGAAACACATAATGGACATAAGAGAAGCATTAAAGAACAGGATACTGGTGCTCGACGGAGCAATGGGTACAATGATACAGAAGTACTCCCTCAGCGAGGAGGATTTCAGGGGCGAGAGATTCGCTTCGCACCCCGTACCGCTTAAAGGAAACAACGATATTCTTGTGCTCACCCGTCCCGACATCGTACAGGAGGTGCACGAGAAATATCTCATTGCCGGAGCGGATATTATTGAGACGAGCACATTCAATGCAAATGCAATATCGCAGGCCGAGTATGGCTGCGAGGCGTTGTGTGACGAACTCAACCGCAAGGCCGTGGAGCTTGCACGTGCAGTGGCCGACAAATATTCGACAACAGAAAAACCCCGATACGTGGTAGCGTCGGTAGGCCCCACGAGCCGCACCTGCTCCATAAGCCCCGATGTTGAGAATCCCGCGTTGCGTAACCTTACATTCGACGAGCTCAAGAGTGCATACATTGAGCAGATGACAGCGCTCATTGAGAGCGGGGTGGACGCACTGCTGTGCGAGACGGTGTTCGATACTCTCAATGCTAAGGCTGCACTCTATGCTGCCGGCGAGGCAATGAAAATATGCGGTAAGGAAGTCCCCATTATGCTCTCCCTTACCGTTGCCGATGCTGCCGGACGCACCCTCTCGGGACAGACAATAGAGGCGTTCATTGCATCTGTGATGAGCCCCAATATCCTGTCGGTGGGATTGAACTGCTCGTTCGGCGCAGAACAGATGAAGCCTTTCATAAAGCGTATATCCGATATTGCCCCGTTCTACGTGAGCGCCTATCCCAATGCCGGTCTTCCCAATGCGCTGGGCGGTTACGACCAGACTCCCGCGCAGATGGCCGAGTGCGTGAAGGAGTATATCGACGAGGGGCTTGTAAATATAATAGGCGGATGCTGCGGTACGACAAACGAATATATTGCCGAGTTCCCGCGCCTTGTCGAGGGGCAGACACCGCGCCGTCCTGCCGATTATCCCTCGGACCTGTGGCTCTCGGGCTTGGAGCGTCTTGTTGTCAACCGTTCGATGAATTTCATAAATATCGGCGAGCGCTGCAATGTGGCAGGCTCTCGCAAGTTCCTGCGTCTCATAAACGAGAAGAAATATGCCGAGGCTCTAAAGATTGCACGTGCGCAGGTTGAGGACGGTGCACAGATACTCGATATAAATATGGATGACGGACTCCTTGAGACAAAGGAGGAGATGGTCAACTTCCTCAATCTGCTGGGCAGCGAGCCCGAGATTGCGCGTGTGCCAGTAATGGTAGACTCTTCCGACTGGGAGGTCATACGTGCCGGACTGAAGTGTCTGCAGGGTAGGGCCATCGTGAATTCAATATCGCTCAAGGAGGGCGAGGAGGTGTTCCTTGAGCGTGCTGCCGAGGCCAAGCGCCTGGGTGCCGCAGTTGTTGTAATGGCGTTCGACGAGGAGGGCCAGGCTACAACCTTCGAGCGTAAGATTGAGGTGTGCCAGAGGGCATATACACTGCTCACCGGGAAACTTGGCTACCGTCCCTGCGAGATAATCTTCGACCCCAATATACTTGCTGTTGCAACAGGCATCGAGGAGCACGCTGCTTACGGACTCGATTTTATACGCGCCTGCCGATGGATAAGCGAAAATCTAAAAGGAACACACATAAGCGGCGGAGTGAGCAATCTCTCATTCTCGTTCCGCGGAAACAACTATGTGCGCGAGGCACTGCACGCGGTGTTCCTCTATCACGCAATAGAGGCTGGAATGGATATGGGAATTGTAAATCCCCAGACATCGGTTCAGTATGAGGATATTCCCGCAGATGTGCGCAGTGTGATGGAGGATGTGATACTCAACCGTTGTGCCGATGCAACGGAACGTCTCATTGCCATTGCCGGGCAACTGAAGAGCAAGGACACGCAGGCGGTGCATCACAGTGACGAGTCGTGGCGCGAGGGAACAGTGGAGGAGCGCCTGAAGAATGCGCTGCTCAAGGGCATAGACGACTGGTTGCAGCACGACCTTGCCGAGGCGGTGGAGAAATACTCTACTGCGGTGGGTGTGATAAGCGGCCCGCTTATGGACGGAATGGGCTATGTGGGTGAGCTCTTCGGAGCAGGAAAATTGTTCCTTCCCCAGGTGGTGAAGACCGCACGTACAATGAAGCAAGCAGTCTCCATTCTGCAGCCGCTTATAGAACAGCAGAACAGCGAGCGCAGCGCCTCGGCCGGAAAGATTCTCATAGCAACGGTGAAGGGCGACGTGCACGATATCGGCAAGAATATTGCAGGTGTGGTGATGGGCTGCAACGGCTACGAGATAATTGACCTTGGAGTGATGGTGCCTCCCGAAAAGATTGTGCACGAGGCAAAGGAGAACGGCGTGGATATTGTTATCCTGAGCGGACTCATTACCCCCTCGCTCGACGAGATGGTTACCGTAGCACAGTCGCTCAAGGCTGCGGGAATGGACATTCCCCTGCTCATTGCGGGAGCAACTACAAGCCCTATGCACACAGCGCTCAAGATTGCGCCTGTGTACGACGGAGTGGTGGTGCACGTCAAGGACGTGTCGCAGAACGTGCTCGTGGCAGCTGAACTGTTGAACGGCGAGGAGCGACGCAACGCCTTTATAGCTTCGGTGCGTGAGCAGCAACAGCAACTGCGCAACGAGGCGGCACAGCGTCAGCAGCAACAGTTGCGCAGCCTCGACGAGGCGCGCGGCAACAGATTGAACCTCTTTGACGAGCCTCACGCCGAGGGTTGCAGTTGCGGACATTGCAAATAGTTATAGGATACATAAACAGACAATAAATTTTATTTGACATAAGAAAATACTATGGAATCGGTAGCATTTATACAGTGGTGTCTCGACCACCTGAATTATTGGACAATTACATTGTTGATGACGATAGAGAGTTCGTTCATTCCTTTCCCCTCCGAGGTGGTTGTCCCTCCTGCCGCATACAAATCGGCTGTGTCCAATGAGATGAATGTTTTTCTGGTGGTGTTCTTTGCAACCGTTGGAGCAAATATCGGTGCTCTGATAAACTACTACCTTGCGAAGTGGTTGGGCCGTCCCATCATATATAAGTTTGCAAACAGCCGCATAGGCCATATGTGCCTTATCGACGAGGCTAAGGTACAAAAGGCCGAGCAATACTTCGAGGAGCGTGGAGCACTCTCTACATTCATAGGCAGGCTTATACCTGCCGTGCGCCAGCTCATTTCCATTCCCGCGGGACTTGCACGTATGAAAATAGGTACATTCCTGCTGTATACTACTCTTGGTGCCGGAATATGGAATGCCATTTTGGCAGCAATAGGCTACTATCTTTCTACAGTTCCAGGAATTGAAACCGAGGAGCAGCTGCTTGCAAAGGTTACGGAGTATAGCCACGAGTTGGGATATTTCTTTATAGCTGTCGGCGCTTTTATTGTTGCCTATCTTGTTTATCAGGGTATGCGCAAGGATAAATAACAGGTGCACT
>JAFYSC010000152.1 GCA_017546635.1 Bacteroidaceae bacterium
CACGGGTAAGCGAGAGCAAAGAAAGTTTACTTGCTTTGCCGAGCGGGAGTGGGTTCGTGCAACAAAGGGCATAAAAAGACAAGCACTTCTTGAGGACAATGTAAATAATATTTTTGAAAGAAATTTAAACAGCTTCTTAGTCTCAGAAAAAGTTTTATCGGATAGACAGCCGTTTCTTTGAAATTCTATCATTTCTTGTTGCCAAAATATAACTAATGAACAGCAATTGCGTTCCTGCTGTTATAAGCAAAGAGAAACTGCCATATAAAATACAGGACAAAAAAACGGCAAACTTATTTTTTCTGAGTCCACCTTTTCGTATATTTGCAACATTATAGAAATGCACAAAATCCGGAACCACACCGACAGGCAGATTACAACATCCCCGGTTCGGCATTTCCACAACAGGATGTTGGCTTTCCAACTGTTAACAAATAATAGACAACTACAATGCACAGCAACAATTACACAGTAGCAGGACACACATTCCGCATTTTGCACCAGACAGAGAACATAGCAGAGTTGTTGCCGTCATACGAGCCCTTCAAGCAGGAGGACTGCAGTGCTGAGCCAATCTTCACAATGACCGTCGACGATTCCATACAGCCTTGCTGGCAAGGCGAACGCATAGGTTTCTTCCCCTGCAATGCCGCCAATTTCGAAGTATACCGACAAGGGGAAAGCCTCTACCAGATACTCATATTGAACGATTGCAACATTCCTTGCGGGTTTCTTCAAGGCAATACAAGTATGCAAGAGATAACGATTGCCACACGGGGCAGCAAAGAAAACATCTCATTCGCACTCAACAACGCATTAATGCTGATGTTCACCTATCATACCGCCTCGCGCAAGACCCTGCTGATGCACTCCTCTGTCGTAGAGAACAGCGGAAAGGCATATATGTTCCTGGGAGAAAGCGGACGAGGCAAAAGCACACATAGCGACCTATGGGTAAAGTATATCGGCGGCAGCACACTCATAAACGACGACAACCCCGTGGTAAGGATTTCCGACGACGGCACCCCAATTGCATACGGTTCTCCCTGGAGCGGCAAACGCCCTATATACAAGAACGTAAATTATCCTATTGGTGGCTTCACCGCCATTGAACAGAATGCACAGAACAAAATAAGGCGCGAGAATGTAGTAACAGCCTTCGGCATACTTCTGAGTTCCTGCTCGACACTGAAGTTCGACAAGGATATACATATGAACATTTGCGGCACCATAAGCAAGGTGCTCGAAAAACTACCCATACACACACTTCAATGTCGCCCCGACGAGGAGGCCGCGCTAATATCAAGCAGTACAATGAGAGTATGAGAAAGGAGAATGAAGTACGCAAGAAAAGGATTCCCAACTCAGAGTATGCAGCACAGATAGCGCGCCTGTTCAAGGAAAAGTCGTGCGAACGCATTACATTCAGAGTATACGGCTATAGTATGCGACCCTTCATAGAGAACGGCCGCGACCAGGTGGAGCTTGTCCCTCCCCAGAAACCACAAATAGGACAAGTAGTATTTGCCGAAGTTGCCCCAAAGACATACGCGCTGCACAGGATAATAAGGATTGACGGCAATATCATAACAATGCGTGGCGACGGCAACCGTCTGTCACAGACAGAATCCTTCACTGCCGACAAAATCATAGGAACGGCGTCGGCGTTCATACGGAAAGGGAAAAGAATAGAGACAGACAGCAGAAAGTGGAGAATATACTCCCGAATATGGGAATTCCTCAAGCCTATACGTAGGGTACTCCTGGCAATATACAGCAGAACATCAAAAATAATAAACTTGTAGAATATGAGAAAAAGAAAAGGATTTGAATTACAGAATGTATGCAACGAGTATCTTTTGATTCCTACCGGAGTTGAGAATATCGATTTCAGCAAAATCATCAGCCTGAACGAGACTGCTGCGTACCTATGGAACAACATACCGGAAACAGAGCCGTTCACTGTAGAGACATTGGCCGAACTCTTAATAAAGGAATACGAAGTAGAAGAGGAAATAGCACTCGAGGACAGCCGACTTATTGCAGAGAGCTTCATTGAAAGCGGAATAGCCGAGGAATAAGCACCAGCATTTAAGGCGGCACCTGCAATCCATTACAGATGCCAGCGCACAAGAGCAACAGCCCTTTCAGCAATCATTGCCAAAGATTACAAGGTGCAGTTGCTCTTGTTCTTTATAACACATTCGCACAAACAACAGGTATACACAGGACATTGCCATACATCAATGTCCGAAGCGCGAAGTATCGACCTTCTTCACCTCCTTCTCCTTGTATCCACCAAAGCGATATACAAAATTCACGCTCACGTTGCTCGTATAGAAATTATTGTCCATCTTCATTCTTTGACCATTGTAGTCCAATGACAGTTTGGGCGAGTAAGAGTCAAAAATATCGTTCCAGCGCAGGGTGAGCACAGCCTTCTTGTCGGCAAATGTCCATTTTGCACCGGCTGTGAGGCTCGCCATTGTCTCAACATCGAATGTACCCTGCGACACAGGTGTCTGCACCACCCCGTTAAGTTCCAACGACAGCCCTTCGCTCAGTTTGAACGTATTGTCCACACGTCCCGAAAAAGTAAGGTTATCGCGTGTGAAGGCTTCACCGAAATATTCATCGCACCGCTGGTGGATATTCATTGCCACAAGCGTAAAACGGCTGTCGAGCCAAGCGCCGGCCTTTACAGGAACAACCACATTCACTCCCGCCGTTGCCAGATAGTCCCAGTTGAGCATTTTATAGATGAGCACAAGCCGTTCGCTCGACTGATAAGGTGTCTGCGCAAAGAAAGCATCGTCGTAAATGCAGAAAAGTCCTGCCACATACTTTTGCTTAAGGATATAGTTCACATTCATATTATAGCGTGTCATAGGACGAAGCTCGGGTGCACCGTGTATTTCGCTGTAGCCGTCGATATAACTTATTGCCGACTGAAGCGCCCAATATGCAGGATAGGTCTTGTCGGTGGAGAGCGATGCCTGCAATATATGATTGGGGTTGCGGAACCACGTGAGCGACGCTTGCGGATAGAGCGACCACTTCTTGTAGTTGCCTATCGTATAATACTCACCCGTCGCCGATAGCAGGAAAGAGACTCCCGTAGCATACTGCTTTGTTGCCGACAGATAGAGCGAGGCTGTTGTCTCATCGAGCCACGAATCTACAGCAGGAGCATCGGCTGGAGCACCGTTGCTGTAACGCTGGTAATCCTTTGTATGTGTATATTTGTATGCAGCACCATAGCCAATGCTCCACCCCTGATGCAAACGGCGCGTGCGGTCGGCATAGGCCGAGACGTTTCTTACGTGCTGCCACGAAGCAAGAGCAATCACCTTTTCTTCTGCACCCTTGTACTCAACATACATATTCTGTTTGTCGCGTATCTTGTAGTCGGTATAATCTACGCCAAAAGAGAGTCCGATGCCCAAAGAGGCTGCAAACGACACATTATGCATACGGTTAAGGGTAATATCCTTTACATTATTGGATTTTTGGAAATTACCGTCTGAGAAGGATTTTCCACAAGCATCGGGGCTGAAATTTCCCGTATAGGCAAGAGAAAGATTGTCCTTCGCGCTCACATTATACTCCAATGCAGCACGATAATTATGTGCCTGCACATCGTTCACAGCCCTCTGCTGCTGGCGGATATCATAAACCACGCCACCGAAGTTATGCAACGAGAGCAGCGAAATATCCTGTGCAGTGCACTGCTTTACTGCCGAATACATTGCATCAAAAGCCCATCGTGGCGACGCTACACGCACATTGGCGTGGGCAGCGTAACTGTCATCGTACCCGCTGTTATAATTTGCCCCGGCCTCACCCTGGAAAAGATAATCGTTGTTCTTTTTAAGACAGACATTAATCACAGCCCCGCGCACGTGGAAATGCGGCGGCGCACTGTACAGCACCTCGGCTTTCTCGACCCTATCCACGGGCATACCACGCAGAAGCGCAGCCACCTGTTCGGCACTCATCGTCGAGGGCCGTCCGTCTATTACCACAGTAAGCGAGCCTGCCCCTGCAAGCGACAGCACCCCCTCGGCACTCTCCTGCACTCCCGGCAGACGAGTGAGCGCCTCGTATGTATTGTTGGCAGTGGTGCTTTGCGCCATCGCCTCAACATCGTATGCAAGAGCAGTCCCCTCAACCTTCACCAGCGGACGCTCGGCCGTCACCACAAGCTCCTGCAGCCTGCCCTCCTTAGCATCAAGCACAATATCGCCAATATTCTTTCTATCACCTGTTACCACCTTTGTCCCGTATGAGATGTGCTGCACAATAATCCTGTAAGCCGACAGCTGTGTAGCAAACGAGAAGCCACCGTCGGGAGCAGTGAGCGCAACATCCACAAGAACAGAGTCGGCAGTTTGCAGTACCACACTCGCACCATCGACGGGAGCATTGTCAATATCCACCACCCTGCCCGTAATATTCTGGGCTGCCACAACCGCACAAAAAAGAACTGCGGACAGCAACATAAAGAGTCTCTTCAACATAAAATGGGTTTATTTTACGATTTGTCCCGCAAATTAATCAAAATTCCGTTCACATATATAAGTGTTTACAAAATTTTACTATTTTCGCAAATTAGACAATAACACCAAAAACATAAGCACTATGTACAAATTCAAACCAATCTTAAAATCGATGCTGTGGGGCGGTGAGAAAATTCTCCCCTACAAAGGCATAGTATCCGACCAGAAGCAAGTGGGCGAGAGCTGGGAAATATCGGGCGTAAAGGACAATGAGTCGGTAGTTGCCGAAGGCCCCGATGCAGGTATGATGCTCCCCGAGCTCATCAAGCGCGACGGAGCAAAATTGCTGGGAGCAGCCAACTACGAGCGTTTCGGCGAGGAGTTTCCCCTGCTGATAAAATTCATCGATGCGCGTCAGGACCTGTCGATACAGGTACACCCCAACGACGAGCAGGCGTGGGAGCGCCACCAGTCAAAGGGCAAGACCGAAATGTGGTACGTGGTAGATGCCGACCCCGGCTCATCATTGCGCTCGGGCTTTGCAAAGAAGGTAACCCCCGAGGAGTACGAGGCAAGCATTGCCGACAACACCATCACCGACCTCCTGGCCGAGTATGACATACACGCGGGCGACCTCTTCTTCCTTCCCGCCGGACGCATACACTCCATTGGAGCAGGCGCATTCATCGCCGAGATTCAGCAGACATCGAACATCACCTACCGCATATACGACTTCAACCGCGTAGATGCCAACGGCAATCCCCGCGAGCTGCACACCGAGCAGAGCAAGGCTGTCATCGACTACAGCGTGCAGGACGACTACCGCACACACTACGCGGCAGCCGACGACCAGCGCACCGAGCTTGTATCGTGCCCCTACTTTACTACAGCACTCTACAACCTCACAAAGGCACACACCATTGAGCTTGCGTCGCTCGACTCGTTCGTAATTGTAATATGCACCGAAGGCGAAGGTACAATAACCGACAACAACGGCGAGCAGATGCAGGTGCGTCAAGGAGAGTCGATACTCGTTCCCGCAACAGCCACTGCACTCGACATTGTACCCAACGGCAAGATGAAGATACTCACAAGCCACATCTGATTATAGGACAGCCAGCTGTCTAAATAATAAGACAACAAGAGGCTGACCCAAAAGCTCACTTTTAGAACAAGCAAACCCTGTCAGAATTACTCTGACAGGGTTTCTTCTCTTTACGAAATGACTTTTGAGTCAAGTTCTTATCCTTGCAGGAATTTAAGGAACCGCCAATCAGAAACGCATTCCGACGGTCATCATAAACTTATGCTTTGTATCTGTAACCGAAGCAACGGGATTTACAATCCCGGCATCGTAATAAGGAGCAAAATCGGCTTTTTGCATCGAGAGCAAATATGCTGCATCAACATAGAACATTCCACTGCGGAAACCAGCTCCAAGCGTAATGTTCTGTGTATCGAAACGGTTAAGGTACTCGGTATTCGTATCCATATTAGATAGCATAAATTTCGCAGCATCCTTCTCGAATGGAGCTGTAATGTAGTTATATCCGAAACGCATACTAAGGTTCTTGGTGAGTATCATTTCGGCACCCGCCCTGAAAGTATGTACCCCTTTCATATTGCTTTCGAACTCCTCGTCAATGGCAGCAATATCATCGCCATCGATACTTATTCCGGCAGATGAATAGTCGGTATATTCATACTCGGCATTCATAGCAATGAAATTATCATATATATATGCAGTGCTTATATTGAAACGCCACGGGGTAGTAAGGAGATAATCTATATAATAGTTATTGGCATAAGCATCGGGGCTCTGTGTATCCATAGCCATCTGCTTGCCCTCATCGTCGTAAAGTCCATAGATGGCAGCCGACATACAGTCGGTGAGGCTATACCACGTAGGTGTGTGCACTGCAATACCGATACGGAAAGAAGAGTCGTAGATGGGACGCATTATTGCACCCAGTTTCA
>JAFYSC010000153.1 GCA_017546635.1 Bacteroidaceae bacterium
GCTGAAACCTATTACACGTGCTCCCAGACGCATTGCTGCAGTTTCGAAACTGAGACGGGTACGGGTAGAGGGCTCAAAAAACAATGAACCTACGACTTTGCCTGCCAGGATGTCGCGGTTGGGGCACTCTTCGAACTTACTTGCAGTGTCGAGCAATGAGAGTATCTTTTCGCGCGACAAGTCGTTGATTGATACTAAACTTTGTTTTTTCATATTGTGGCTTTTTATATAATACGGAATTTTCCCGTAAAGATAGGTATTTGTTGTGAATAAATGTATACCTGGCTGTATAATTTGTGCTAAAATTTTATTATTGGGTTATAATTGGATTTTTATTGCTATATTTGCACTTTATTACAACGGACACACGACAATAGTTTATGGTAAAGAAAATATTATTAGGCATTTGGGCGCTTATATTTGTTGGTATCTTATCGGTCGCGCTGCTTTTTGTTGCAATTGCAAAAGGGTGGATAGGATATATGCCCGAGATGTCGGAGCTGGAGAACCCGTCGTATAAGTTTGCCTCTCAAGTGATTTCGTCGGACGGAAAGATGCTCGGTACCTGGTCCTACAGCAAGGAGAACCGCACATATGTCGAATATAAGGACATTTCGCCTAATCTGATAAAGGCCCTTATAGCAACCGAGGATGAACGCTTTGCAAAGCACTCGGGCATTGATGGCAGGGCTCTGTTGCGTGCTATAATAAAGCGTGGAATTTTGGGTAGGGAAAATGCCGGAGGCGGAAGTACCATAACACAGCAGTTGGCGAAACTGCTTTATACCCAGGTGGCTGCGGCCAATGAGATGGAGCGAATGATGCAAAAGCCCATAGAGTGGGTTATTGCGGTGCAATTGGAGAGATACTACACAAAGGAAGAGATTATAACAATGTATCTGAACAAGTATGATTTCGGATACAATGCAGTGGGCATACACAGTGCGGCGCGTGTCTATTTTGGAAAGACGCCTAAGGAACTCAATGTACAGGAGGCTGCAATGCTTGTGGGTATGTGCAAGAACTCATCGTTGTACAATCCGCGCCGTCGTCCCGAAAAGACAAAAGGCCGTAGGGATGTTGTCTTCGGACAGATGGCGAAGGTCGGCTATATAACAAGGGCCGAAGCTGACAGTCTTGCACAAACCGAGATGAAACTCAATTTCCATTCGGCCGACCATAATGCTGGACTTGCGCCTTATTTCCGTGAGTATCTGCGCGTTATGATGATTGCCAAGAAGCCCGAGAAGAAGAACTATCGCGGTTGGCAGATGCAACAATATTACGAGGATTCAATAGACTGGGCCGATAATCCTCTTTATGGCTGGTGCAACAAGAACAAAAAGCCCGACGGCAACTACTATAATATATACTCGGACGGTCTAAAGATATACACGACGGTAGACTCGCGTATGCAGCGATATCTCGAGGAGGCTGTCGATGAACACGTGGCGCAATATCTGCAGCCCCGTTTCTTCAAGGCTAAAAAAGGCAAGAAGACAGCTCCTTTTACCGATGATTTGACTGTAGAGGAGGTTAATGCCATTATGGACAGGGCAATGCGTCAGAGTGACCGCTATCGTATAATGAAGAAGAACGGTGCTACAGACGAGGAGATAAAGCGTGCATTCAATACAAAGGAGGATATGCGTGTGTTTACCTATAAAGGTATGGTGGATACTGTGATGACTCCTATGGATTCGCTCAAGTACTATAAATATTTCTTGCGTACGGGTGTGGTCTCTATGGATCCGCACTCGGGCGAGGTAAAAGCGTATGTGGGTGGCCCCAATTACTATAACTTCAAGTACGATATGGCCTTTGTGGGCCGTCGTCAGGTGGGTTCTACAATAAAGCCCTACCTTTACTCCCTTGCAATGGAGAATGGCTTTACCCCTTGCGACGAGACCCGTAACGTTGAACAGACGCTCCTTACCGAGGATGGAAAAATATGGAGTCCCAAGAATACCTCAAAAGCGAGATATGGCGAAATTGTCAACTTGCGCTGGGGATTGGCGAATTCCAATAACTGGATATCGGCCTATCTTATGAGCAAGCTCAATCCCTATTCGTTCAAGAAACTGTTGCATCAGTATGGATTGCGCAATAAGGATATAGAGCCCACTCCGTCACTCTGTCTTGGTGTCTGTGACGCGTCTGTGGGAGAAATGGTGAGTGCCTACACTGCGTTCGTGGGCAAGGGAATACGTACCTCTCCTCTTTTTGTCACACGCATCGAGGACAATGCAGGTAATACTGTCGCAGCTTTTACTGCCGAAAAGACCGAAGTGATAAGCGAAGAGAGCTCATACAAGATGATAGAGATGCTTCGTGCCGTTGTCAATGAGGGTACAGGCGGCAGGATTAGACGTGTATACAATATAAAGGCCGATATGGGTGGAAAAACAGGTACTACGCAGAATAATTCTGACGGCTGGTTTATGGGCTTTACTCCCTCGCTGGTGACCGGATGCTGGGTAGGTGGCGAGGAACGTGATATACACTTCGACAGGATGAGTGACGGACAGGGTGCATCTATGGCGCTGCCCATTTGGGGATTGTATATGAATAAGGTGTATGCCGATGCTGCATTGCCTTATTCTCAGGACGAGGAGTTCGAGATACCTGTAGGATGGGATGCTTGTCGCGGATATATGTTTACCACAACCGAGGAGGGTGATACCGTGATGGTTGATACACCTGTTGTAACAACGCCTACAACTGCAAGCGACGGCTTTGATGACCTCTTCCAATGATAAAGAATAATAAACAGTAAATCAATATACTACTATGAAATTCGTAGGAATAATTCCGGCACGTTATGCTTCGACGCGCTTTCCTGGCAAACCTCTTGCTATGCTGGGCGGAAAAACCGTAATACAGCGTGTTTATGAGCAGGTTAAAGATTGTTTTGAGGAACTTTATGTGGCTACCGATGATGTACGCATAGCCGATTGCGTAAGAAGTTTTGGCGGAAAAGTCGTAATGACATCTGAATCGTGCAATAATGGTACAGAGCGCTGTCTCGATGCTTATCGCAATTTGGGCATTGAGTGCGATGTCATTGTAAATATACAGGGCGACGAGCCGTTTATACAGCGCAGACAGGTGGAGGCGCTGAAGTCGTGCTTCGATACTCCCGAGACCGATATTGCCACACTGGTAAAGCCCTTTGAGAAAGAGGACGGACTGGAGCGTCTGGAGTGTCCCAATTCTCCTAAAGTGGTAATGAACACCAATGGATTTGCAATATACTTCAGCCGTTCGGTGATACCTTATCTGCGTGGTGTAGAGAAGGAGCAATGGCTCGACTGCCATACATTCTACAAGCATCTTGGTATATATGCCTACAAGGTAAGTGTGCTCGAGAAGATAACAACGCTCCCGCAGTCTCCAATGGAAAAGGCGGAGTCGCTTGAACAGCTCCGTTGGCTCGAGAACGGATATAAGATTAGAGTGGGTATAACCGACATTGAGACTGTTGGTATTGATACTCCCGAGGATCTTGAGCGTGCAAAGGAATTTGCTGCGTCCATAGGTCTGAAATGGAACGATTAAACAGGAACGCTATGCTGTTGCCTCCGTCTATAAAGCCAATGGTGATGCCCGGTTTGCAGTTGCCCGAGACCGTTCGGTTGGGCAACGGGGTGGTACTGCATCTTGTGGATGGAAAAGCACAAGAGGCGCTACGTGTCGACTTCCTTTTTGCCGGAGGATACGGTGTGCAGAGTATGCCCTTGCAGGCGCTGTTTACCAACAGGATGCTGCGTGAGGGTACGGCCGATTATACGGCATCGGAAATATCGCGTAAGCTCGACTACTATGGAGCTTGGCTCGAAGCGTATGCAATGCAGGGGTATAACAGATTGACTATGTATACATTGAGTAAACATATTGAACCGATGCTTGATGTTGTCGAGTCAATGGTTAAAAGGCCGCTTTTCTCTCAAAAAAATCTCTCTGTAGTACGTCGCAACAATAAGGCTTTCTATAAAATCAACAGTAGGAAAGTGGAGACTGTCGCACAGCGCCACTTCGAGAATATGCTGTGGGGTGATGCCCATCCGCTCGGCCATATTGTGTGTGCCGAGGATTATGATGCCATAACGCGTGATTTGCTTGTCGAATACCATCGTAATGTCTATACAAGTGAGAGGCTTGAAATTTTCATTACCGGCAAAATGGATGATAGAGTGACCGAAGCCGTCAATAGACGTTTTGGCAGCGATGCCTGGGGTGGGTCTGTCTGTCTCGCTTCTGCCGATTCTGCATTGCCGGCGCCTGTATACGGACGACGTAATGTTTCTTTAACTGACACATTGCAAAGTGCTGTTAAGGTTGGATTTATGGCGCTTGATGCTGATGATTGCGACTATCATAAATTCCGCTTCTTGACAGTCTTGCTTGGTGGCTATTTCGGTAGCAGGCTAATGAGTAATATACGTGAGGAGAAAGGCTATACCTACCACATAGAGGCCGAATTGGATGCCTATGGCAAGCGGAATGCCTTTATGATAACTACAGAAACAGCCAATGGATATGTTGAACCGTTGCTTAAAGAGGTAAATGCCGAGATTGAAAGGTTGCGCAATGAACTGGTAGGCGATGCTGAACTTGAACTGGTGCGTAATTATACTTTGGGTGAGTTGTGCCGTGAGTACGAAGGGGCATTCCAAAAGACCGAGGCCTTTATTGGTGTACGACAGTCGGGGCAGCCGTTTGCTGCATTGAACGATTATCTTGAAGCGATACGTACGGTGACAGCCGAAGAGCTTCGCGAGCTTGCGCGTAAGTATCTTATATGCGAAAGGATGTCTATAGTGGTAGCAGGTGCGTAGCCATCGCGTTATTCTATTGATAATTAAACCAAAATCTGTCAAATGAGAGATTTTGGTTTAATTGTTATATGTAGGCAACAGGTTGCCTGTTTTTTTGAAAAATAGTGCATTAAAGAAGAACTGTTCCATCATAGTTGGGGATATTTAATTATTAATTTATAGAGCCCTCATTAAAATAATTCCCTATTTTTTGTCATTTATCAACTATCTTGTTATCTTTGCTTATTGATATTGTGATATATGTGCGTCGCAATTGATTTATGCATACTGTTAATGGTGAATGTATATGAATAACAAGATGAATAAGATTGTACAACTGGTCGTACTGCTGCTTGTGGCGATTCCTCTTGCTGCACAGGGGGTGGCCGGTGCTGCTCGGGTCAAGGTTGTCTATTCAAATAATATAAAGTCGCTGGTTCTGAAGGATGGCTCTACTTATGTAGGTGAGGTAAAGGGAAAGCGTCCTCACGGAAAGGGTAAAAAGGCTTTTCCTAACGGCGATGTTTACGAAGGAGAGTTTGTGAAAGGCAGAATGGACGGCAAAGGTCTATACCTTTTCAATGACGGTGAGTCTTATGAAGGTGATTTCCATCAGGATACACAGCACGGCAAAGGTATATTCCGCTTTAATGACGGCAGGGTATATGACGGCAGTTGGGACAACGATTATCAGCACGGATATGGCGAGATGAACTATCCCAACGGTGATGTATACACTGGAATGTGGGCGGTGGACCAGAGGGAGGGTGCCGGCAGTTATTTTTTTGCCGACGGTGCTTCTTATGTTGGGGAATGGCGTGATGATGCCCGCAATGGAATGGGGACTTTTATATGGAGCGATAACAGTAAATACGTTGGATTGTGGAAGGATAATCTCCGCGATGGGACCGGTACATACACGTTTGCCAATGGTGACAAGTACAAGGGCGAATGGAAAAATGACATTCGCGAGGGGCACGGTATATACACTTTTGTGAACGGTGCAACCTATGAAGGCGAATATGTGGCGGGGCTTTGGAGTGGAATGGGTGTCTACCGCAGTGAGACCGGCTCTGTGTACCGTGGCTATTTCGAAAAAGGGATGCGTAACGGAAAAGGAGAGATGTTCTTCGACAACGGCGCAATATATAGCGGCGATTGGAAGGATAACTACCCCGACGGTAAAGGAAAATACACGTGGGCCAATGGCGATGTGTACGAAGGCGATTGGGTAGAGGGCGTTATGCACGGTAAAGGCGTGCTGATACTTGCCAATGGAACAAAATACAGTGGTTCATTCGAGGATGGACACGAACACGGCGAAGGTGTTGCTGTAGATAAGGACGGGGTGCGTTATGAAGGTAATTTTACCGAGGGTCAGCGTGACGGCCTTTTTAAGGTGAAAGACAGTGACGGCAACCTCATTCGTGAGTGCGAGTACATATTGGGACAGCAACAGAAGTAGTCCGAACGGAATGCTTTTCGCAGCATTACTTTAATGTTTGTATGGTAATTTGTTGAAAAATACTTGAATATTACACAATATTAAAAACGAAAACTATGATTTTAGACTCTATTGACAACCTTAAGGCATATGCCTCTATAAATCCCCGTTTTCCCAAGGCTATAGAATTCATTCTTAATACCGACCTTAACAGCCTGCCTTTGGGCCGTAACGAAATATGCGGTGACGAAATATTTGCAAATGTTATGGAGGCCCAGCCCCGTACAAAAGAGGAGGCTCCCATAGAGTTGCATCGTAAATATATTGATATACAGATACCTATAACAGCCGATGAGGTTATGGGATATATACCGAAGGAGCAACTTCCCGAAGGTGATTATAAAGAGGAGTCCGATGCAGCCCTCTATCCTGTTGGAATGCTTGCAACAGACTACTTGAATGTGACACGCTCGATGTTTGCAATCTTCTTCCCACAGGACGGACACGCTCCGGCTATAACACCTGTCAAACTGAAAAAGATTATAGTAAAAGTTGCAGTTTGATGCCTTAATTATTTGAAGTATAATTTATTAATATAAAACCATACCATTATGCTCAATCTAATTGCACGTGACAGCTATCTTGAGCCTTATACGCTTGAAATTGACGGACGTTACCGCTATTTTCTGCAAAAGGAGAAAGAATTGACAAAGAATGGCAGACAAACCCTGTCTGACTTTGCATCGGGTTATCTCTATTTCGGTCTTCACAGGACCAGTACCGGATGGTGTTTCCGCGAGTGGGCACCCAATGCAACAAGAATAGTACTTGTTGGAGACTTCTCTAATTGGGAGGAGCGTCCCGAGTATGAGTTGAAGGCTCTTCCCGGCGGAGTATGGGAAAGGCGATTGCCCAAAAAGGCCCTTTCGCACGGACAGCATTACAAGATGAGAGTATACTGGGAGGGTGGCTGCGGCGACCGTATTCCGGCTTGGGTACGTAGGGTCGTTCAGGATGAAGCTACAAAAATATTCTGTGCACAGGTGTGGAGCCCCGAAGAGGAGTATACCTTCAAGAATACCAAGTACAAGGTAAACAAAGACCCGCTGCTTATATATGAGTGCCACATCGGTATGGCGCAGGAAGAGGAGAAGGTGGGAACATACCGCGAGTTCAAGGATAATATCCTTCCGCGCGTTGCTGCCGACGGATATAACTGCATCCAGATAATGGCGATACAGGAGCATCCCTATTATGGCAGTTTCGGTTACCACGTATCCAACTTCTTTGCACCATCGTCGCGTTTTGGAACGCCCGAGGAACTGAAGGAGTTGATTGATACTGCTCATGGAATGGGAATAGCAGTGATTATGGACCTTGTGCACTCGCACGCAGTGAAGAATGTGGACGAAGGATTGGGTCTGCTCGACGGTGACCCTGCGCAGTATTTCCACAATGGAGAGCGTCGCGTGCACTCGGCTTGGGATTCGCTCTGTTTCGACTATGGCAAGAACGAGGTTATACACTTCCTGCTGTCTAACTGCAAGTATTGGCTCGAAGAGTACAAGTTCGACGGTTTCCGTTTCGACGGAGTGACTTCTATGATATACTACAGCCACGGTTTGGGAGAGGCTTTCTGCGGTTATGGTGACTACTTCAACGGTCATCAGGACGGTGATGCAATCTGTTATCTCACTCTTGCCAACCGTCTTATACATCAGGTGAACCCCAAAGCAATAACAATTGCCGAGGAGGTGTCGGGAATGCCCGGTCTTGCAGCTCCTGTTGAGGATGGCGGTTATGGCTTCGATTACAGAATGGCAATGAATATCCCCGATTATTGGATCAAGATGATTAAGGAGCAGCGCGATGAGGACTGGAAACCTTCGTCGATATTCTGGGAGTTGACAAACCGCCGTAAGGACGAAATGACAATTTCTTATGCCGAGAGCCACGATCAGGCGCTTGTGGGCGACAAAACTATCATATTCCGTCTGATTGATGCCGATATGTACTGGCACTTCAAGCGTGGTGACGAGACAAGTGTCGTTACTCGCGGCATTGCGTTGCATAAGATGATAAGACTCATCACTCTCTCTACAATAAATGGAGGCTATCTGAACTTTATGGGTAACGAGTTCGGTCATCCCGAGTGGATAGACTTCCCGCGTGAGGGTAACGGTTGGAGCCACAAGTACGCGCGCCGCCAGTGGAGCCTGGTTGATAATCCCGATTACTTCTATACTGTGCTCGGTGAGTTCGACAAGGAGATGGCAAAGCTTATAGGAGGTACAAAGAATTTCCAGACTCGTCCTGTAAAGGAGATTTGGCACAACGATGGCGATCAGGTACTTGCCTTCTCGCGCCGTGACCTTATTTTCGTGTTCAACTTCCATCCTACACGATCATTTACCGATTACGGATTGCTAGTGCCCGAGGGTGACTATTCGATTGTATTGAGCAGCGATAATGAGAAATTCGGCGGATATGGTCTTGTTGATGAGTCTCAGGTGCACTTTACGCAATATGACAAACTGCACGCACGCCGCAAGAAGGGATGGCTTATGCTCTATTTGCCTTCTCGTACAGCGTTGGTGCTCAAGAAGAACAGAAAGAAATAAATGGTTATGAGAGGGCAACGCGGAGAAAAACGTTTGCAAAGATGGGTGAATGGGCTGTGTGCCTGCGTGTTTGCTCTCTTTTGCTTTGTCTTTGTCGCTGTATATCAGGCACCGCTTCTCGAGGCGCTGTATGATAAGGTTGCAACGGGCAAATTGGAATTCAACGGGTATGTGGTAGCTGCAACAGTTACCGCATTGCTCGTGTTTTTTACTGTATGGTTGAACAGGCTGGCACGTTTCCAACGGGAGTGGAGTGCCTTTGCCTATTTGCCGGCCTCCCTGTTGCTTGCCTTTATTACGGATATTGACCGCTCGATATATTCTGGTGGAGGCAATCTTATGCCGTGGCTTTGGATTTTTGTAGCAGGTCTTGTTGTCTATGCTCTCTTGGCATTCTTGTTGCAGCGCGTGCTGTTTGCAAAGATCAAGAACCTGCAGATGGAGGGTAACAGGATACTGTGGCGCAATCTGTTGTTGTTTGTTGTGCTCTTCTGTCTGGTCGGCTGGTTGTCGAACGGAGATGAGGGCTTTAAGCACGAGGCCGCTGCGTATAGCCGCTATAAACGTGGAGATACTGATGCTGCGCTGAACGTAGCAAAACGCTCGCTGGATGCTACCCACGAACTTACTGCGGCCCGCGCCTTCTATTTGGCGGAGTGCGGTGAGTTGGGCGATAGGCTCTTTGCTTATCCGCAATACTATGGAGCAGAAGGCATATTGCCTGAGATGCAACAGGTGTCGCCCTTGTCGCCCGATACTGTATATGCAAGGTTGGGGTTGCAACGTGGCGAAAAAGAGCCTGCGGCGGATTACCTCCGCAGGGTAGTGGAAAAGGATTCTGTTCCGTCGCGTGCTGCTGTCGACTATTATCTGTGTGCGTTGCTTTTGGATAAGCGTGTGACAGATTTTGTAGAAGAACTGCCCAGGTATTATAATTTGCACGTCGGTAAGGAGTTGCCACAGCATTATAAAGAGGCGCTTATATATTATGTAACGGCAATTGATGATTGTGAGATAGCATTCGAGGCAGACAGTTTGCGTTCCGAGCTAATCCTGATGGGGTTGCTCAATTGGAATTACGGGCAGGATGTGCCTGAGCATTACAGGGAGGCGTTCAAGGATTATGCGTTGAGCTCTGCCGATTTCAGCAATATGCTCAATGTCGATTCGCTCGGTAAGGAATTTGTTGCAATGCTTGAACTTGAAAATAAATATCCACAACTGCATATCCGCTCAAATTTCATAAGAAAACATTAC
>JAFYSC010000154.1 GCA_017546635.1 Bacteroidaceae bacterium
TTATTCATTAACTTTGTCTCTGTTAAGCACATAATCAATGTTGGTTCTGCGCTTGGCAAGTACATAAATATTATTCTATTCCGATGAGAAAACTGATTTTAGCAATAATTGCAACTGTGACGGTATTTGCTGCCCAGGCGCAGAAGGAAGGCGAGGGCGTATATGTGATGGGAGCATCGCTCTCCTTCTCCGATTCGATAGTCTATTTTACCGAGATACAGCTGGTCGAGGGTATTCAGCTCGAGAAAGGAACAGGCTTCTTGCCCAGCAGACAGCACTATTCTATGGAACTGCAGGAGTATATGGCTGCTGTTGAGGGTATGCCCGGAAGGACATCTGTAATACTTTTTGCCAAAAGCAAGTCCAAACTAAAGAAACGCGAGGCAAGCCTTAAGGCAAAATTGAAGAAACGCCGTTCGCAGGAGGTGCGCTATCTTGGTGAAAAGTTCAAGTTTACACGTCCATAAAATAATAGCGGATGTTACGTGGCGTTAAAGGATTGTGTCTGCTTCTGGTGTCGTTGTTGGCCTTTGTGGCGTGCAGCAACGACTCTACGGGCAGTATCGATTTTCCTGAGTACAAACCTGGTGATACCCTGCGTACGGCAACGCTGGTGTATATGATGGCCGAGAATAATCTCAACAGTTATTCGAAGAAGGATATTGCCGAAATGTATAAGGGTGCAATGGATGTACCGCACGACTGCGCTATGTTCGCTTTTGTTGACGATGTGAAAATTCCGCGTATATTGCGTTTCTATAACGATGCAGGAACTCCAGCTTGTGATACAATATACACGTATGACGAGGACTTCTGTTCGAGTGATATAAATGAATTGGAAGGAGTGTTCGAGTGGCTGTTGCAGAATTATCCTGCACGTGAGCTCAATGTTGTGCTTTGGTCGCACGGAGATGGCTGGCTGAAGGATGCAAACAGGGCTCAGCGGGTAATAGGATTCGACAATGGCCTGAACAGTTCAAGCTATGAGTATCCGTCGGTTATGGGAGTGGAAATACAGGAGCTTGCCGCCTTTTTCGAGGCTCTTCCGGTGAAGATTGGTTTCATAATGTTCGATGCCTGTTTTATGCAGGGTATCGAGGTTATATACGAGTTGCGCAACTGCGCCCGTTGGATAATTGCTTCTCCGGCCGAGATTCCTGCGTATGGCGCACCGTACGATAAATTGCTGTCTCTTTTCTTCGATGCTCCTTTTGAGCCATCTGAGATAGTAAAGGTATATAGCAGTAGTTATCCGGTAAATTCCGGTGTGCTGCTCTCGGTTGTTGATTGTAGTAAGGTCGAGGCTTTTGCCGATGCAACAGCGCCGTATATATCAAAGTACTTCTCTTCGGTCTCTGCCGTAGATTACAATGCCATTTTCCAGTATTTGCGGGGAGGGTATTTCAGTACTACGATGTCGTATCCCTGTTATTTTGATATGAACGGTGCAATGATGCTTCATCTTGCCGAGAATGAGTACAAGGCTTGGAAAAAGGCTTTCGATAAAATGGTTCCCTATTCCTGTGCGGCAGAAAGATGGTCATCGGTCTATACGGGGTTGGGATATTATACCACAAATCACAAGCAGTACGGAGGTGTCTCTATGTACCTGCCGCGTAAGAAAAGCGAATACAAATCCTTTAATAAGGATTTTTCTACTATGGAATGGTATGAGAGGGCAGGATGGGGCAATGCCGGATGGTAATCTCGTGTGTCCTGATGATGTTTTATTGTATAACCCCCATTCAGTTCTTGCCAGCATCCTGTTAGGATGATATTGTTGTATCAGGGCTATTCCTTCTATTTATCCCCGAGAAAATCCTCTTGCTGTAGTCTGTGCGGCTGCAATGTCGCGGATATCTTCGGAAACAATAAGAGTCTTTATTGTAACGAAGTGGCTTTTCTTTCTTATGAACTTTGTTAGAATTGCACGTGCAGCCTTATCCTTACACCCTCCTTGTCTATTCCAGGGAGGTTGCAGTAGGTGAGTCGCCGTACATAGTCTACTCGTAGCACCTTGAAGATATTTTCCACTCCAACTGCAACCTCTACGTAGGGTGTCGAGGTCATATAGTGGTAGTTGTCATTCTCGTACGGGAATTTGAACAGCGTGCCTGTATTAAGCGGGTCGGGGCGGTTCTTGCTGCTCAGGTTGCCGTAGAGTCCGCGGCACGATATTACCTCGCGCCAGTTGAGTTTGCGTATCAGCGGCAGGCGGTTGAAGATGAGTCCGTTCATATAGTATGTGAGGTCCCACGATGCATACTCGTCGTTGAAGAATTCCATTGCGTTCATCAGCCAGTAGGACTCGTCCTGTATTGTGTAGGAGAGGTTGACATTTGGGGTGATGAGCAACGGGAAAGGTACCTTGTTCCATACTTTTCCGGCCTTGAGCATACAGTCGGTGTATCCGAATGCCGAGAACCAGAAACGTTTTTTGAATGTCGCCTCGGTGTGGTGGTAGTTGTACTCGCTGCCCAACAGGCCTTTGATGCCTATGCGGTGGCTCAGTGTAAATACAGGGTGCTCGGGAAGTACCGAGTAGCGGTTCCATTTTGTTTGTGTAAACTTCTCTTTCGGTGCGTATCGCAGGTAAATTTCTGCCTCGGATATTGTGAGGTCCTTGACAAATGTACTTGTAGTTATGTCGTTGACGGTCGAAGTGCGCTCGAAGGGGATGAGGTGGGTGGCCTCGTCGGTGCGGTTGCGCAGTGCCACTGCATAGGAGAAGTGGTTGTAGAACTCCCTCGTATATGTGAACTCCGCATTTCTCGTATATCCTATTTTGTTGTCGTCCTGACGCTTGAGGCTCAGAATGAAATTGTCCTTATTGGTGTAGATGTAGTTCTGGCCATACTGATAGGTGTCATTCTCGTAGCTCATTCTAAGAGAATGTATGGGGAATTCATTGGGATGCTCCTTCTTCCTCTTGAATGAGTACTCCAGTTCGCCCTTGTATTTCCATCGATGGTCCCTTACACCGTAGGCTACAAAGAAATTACCGAACAAGTGCGGGTGCAGGTAGGCCGACGTCATTGCTCCTGTTCGCAGGCGCAGTCCCTCCAGTTCATTGTAGCTGGCGGTGGTGTTTACCGGTCCGTAGAATACGGGCGGTTCGTGTTCGCGCAATGGAATCCAGCCGGTAAAGAGGAACGATACTACCTTCTCGCTCCAATAGTAGAGTGGGGTAGCGCGGAGCTCTTTCATCATCTTGCCCACCGATTGTTCTTTCTCGCTTACGTCGGCAAGGCGGTTCTCGCTCCAGTAACTTTCGCTGCGTCTGAGCGAGTTGTCATCCTCGATCACTCTTCCTGGGAACTTTATGGCAACGGCGGCCATACTGTCAGGGTTAAAATTGTAGTTTGCGTATGCGACGTTGCGGCTTGCGTAGAATCCGTTAACGGCGTCAATTATCTTGAACTCTGTTACAAGGGATTCTTCGTCCAGAATGCGTGTGCCGTCATCAAGTCGGCTGAAACGCTGCTTGATGTTCATATACTCCACAAAATTCATATTGATGTCGTGCGGTACGTTCATCTGCACCAGCTTAATGAAGAATGTGGAGTCGTTTGTTACGTATATGTGTCCTGTAAATCCGAATGACTCGGAGTTGAATGGGGCGAATGCAAGGTCTATGCATCTTTCCCCGTCAATGTCGAGCGTGTCCATAATGTAGTACCGGTAGAATGTAGGTCCCAACTTTGATAGGGGGCTCATGAACTTTACGCCGAACAGCGATACATTGTCGGCAAAGATATCAACATCCTTGAACGTCTCTTCGTACAGTGCTTCTATGGACTCGGCCGATACAACCTGGTCGATACCCTCGCGTTTGCGCGCCTTTACGTACTGGCGTTTACGGTTGGGGTCTTTGCTGTGGTAGTCGGTAGCTATGAGCTCGCGGGCCGATACGTGCAAGATGGGCTTTCCCGAAATGAGCGACGTGTCTATATAGTTATCGAGGAAAGTGAATTTCTTGCCGAAATGTGTATCTTGTGACGAATTGAAGTTGTTCAGGGCTAGGTTCAGTTTTTCGTGCCTGTCTCGGCTGTAGAAGGGCTTGTTCTCGGGCGCATTGTAGTCGCGCCGCTCAATAATAGTACGTGCCAATGTCACGGCGGGGTTGTTCTTGCGGCGGTATTTCTCCTTTTTGGGCTTTATTGTCACCTCGGACAGCTGGTAGTTCTCGGGTGACATCTTTATATTCATCGGCAATTGTATATTGCGCGATAGGGGAATGCGCACCTCCTTGTATCCGATGCAGGAGACAATGAGCGTGTCTTTAAGTTTAGTGGTAAAGAATGAGAAGTTTCCGTTGTTGTCCGATGAGCAGCCCTGTGTGGTGCGGTTTATGCGTACCGATGCGTATGGCAACGCCTCTTTTGTGGCTGAGTCGATGATTTTGCCAAAGAGACGTATTTGCGATGTGGCATTCTGGGCATCTGTGCTCATCGCACAAAGCATTATTATAATATATATATAATGTATTATCCTTTTCATCTGTTGTATTTGGTGTGCTGGTGGCGTATTTTGTCCGGCAGCCGTTTGATTATGGAATAATCTCTTTCCTTGTCTTTCGGGTGTTTGTGTGTTATAGAATAACGGATATACACAAAAATATCCCATTTATATATAGGAAGATTTTACATCCTGTTTTAATTATTCTTTCATTCGGAAGAATTGATTTCGTTGTTCAAGAGCAATTTTTAATCAGTTTGCAAAAGTAATTAAAATGTTTCAATGCGCTTTATTTGCAATATCTGTTTTTGTGTTTCTTTTGTGAATATATATTAAATGTGCTTGTTTGTTGCAGATACGGTGGAGTGTGGGAAAATTATTTTTTACGTTAATATCCTGATCCTCAGTGCTTATCTGTTTTTGCTTGAAAAAATATTGTATTTTTCTTCTGAAATATTTGCGTGTTTCAATTTTTTGCCGTTACTTTGTATCCGCTTTCGGCACGCAACCAAGTGCTCGCGGCAAGTGTTCTTTAATTTTTTGGCGACGTGTTTTTCGTTTTTTTTGAGTTGAAATTCTTCTCGAAAAAAATATGAAAAAAAGTTGCGAAAAATTTTGGTAAGTTAAAAATTTGCCTTACCTTTGCACTCGCTTTCGGGACGGAACAACAGTGACGCCGAAACGCAGACGATCCTTGACAACATTCCATACAGACAAAGCAGTACAACGTGTCTTTGTAGATAATAATCTGCAAAGTTAACGAGTAAGGAA
>JAFYSC010000155.1 GCA_017546635.1 Bacteroidaceae bacterium
GGCGGGGAGACCAAATAGAGGAACGGAGCTATTCCACGAAAAGAGTTGGTTCACTCTCCGCCGTCCTTTACATCTGTTAAACATCATAGGCAAATATAGTCATTCTACTTTATCTTTCTTTTCTTGCGCAAATCTAAGGTTTGCAAAGAGGAGGGCTAAGTTCTTTTTAATCAATTAGGGTGCTCCGCTTTCGAGAACTGCCTCACGGATAAAGACAACAGCAACAAGGCGTTCCGCGTCAATTCCTCCGCCCTGCGGAGCTAAGTCCTCCTCTGTTTATAGAGGAGGGCTTAGTTCTTTTAATCAATCATTTACGTTTTAATTTTAAGTAAAATTCTTATAAATATGCTGAGGGGTTCGAGGATTCAGCTACTTACGCCTCACCCTTGAAGCCTCCACCTGCGGGAAAGCCGCCGCGCTGCTCGGGCATCACAATCTCTCCGAACTGCGCCTCGTAGCGGCGTATATTGTCCTGCAACGCATACAAAAGGCGCTTTGAGTGCTCGGGTGTCATCACAATGCGTGACTTCACCTTTGCCTTTGCCACACCGGGCATAAGTCTTACAAAGTCAATCACAAACTCCGAGGTGGAGTGTGCTATCACTGCCAAATTTGCGTATGTGCCCTCGGCCATCTCTTCGCTCAGTTCTATCTGGAACTGTCCGTTATTATTCTGCTCCATAATTCTGTTATTTTATTGTATATTGGTTGTTTTAATATGTCTCTATGTTCTATTGCTATTGAAAATGTCGCCCCTGCAGGGCCAAGCACGTAGTTACTGAGGGGTTCGATTGTTTACTACGCGGGAAATCCCACTCCTCACCGCTCCGCGGAGCTCCTCTCCAGAGAGGAGCGCTAATTACTTTCCATATAATTATATACGTTTTAATTTTAAGTAAAATTCTAATAAATATACTGAGGGGTTCGATTGATTACTACGCAAGAAAGCCCACTCCTCACCGCTCCGCGGAGCTAAGTCCTCCTATGTTTATAGAGGAGGACCGCTTTTTTCAAGCAATCAAAGTGCTCCTCTTCGAGAACTCCCTCCCGGCTAAAGCCGTACTCCCTCTATAAACAGAGGGAGACCCCGCTGTCAGTTTGTCTGACTGAGGAGTTCTACTGAAACACAACGCAGCCCCACACCCTATAAAACAAGCGACTCCCCCGTTTTATGGAGGAGTACGCCTAAAAACTTATTCCATTCTCAATTACCGCCTACCTGGTCGAAATCGACAAGATTCATATCGAAGATAAGCGTAGAGTATGCGGGGATTGCACTGTAATCGCTCTCGCCGTAGCCCAGCTCATAGGGAATGTACACGCGCCAGATGTCGCCCTTGACCATCTCGGTCATTGCTGTAGTCCAGCCGCGCACGCATCCTGCAAGATTGAGCACCGCAGGCACATTCACCTCGGGGTCGAGCTCGCCGCGGTACGACTGGTCGAACACATAGCCGTTGGGATAGTTCCTTGTGGGGATGAGACGGCCGCGATAGTTCACCTTTACCGTATCGTTGTAGTGCGGCATTGCAGTGCCGTCGCCGCTCTCGAGCACCTGACAGTAAACGTAGAACTGGTTGCTCCACTTTACAGTGTCTACAAGTCCGTAGGCAAGGAATGTCTTCCAGTCGCCACCGGCATTTGTACGTGCCACGTTTGCTATTGAGTCGATATAGGCAATGTTACGCAGTTTCCAGTTATCGAACTCGCCCGCCTCGTCGGTCTCGTCGCACGAGGCAAACGCAAAGGCAGCCATCAACAGCAGAAGCAAGGCTTTTATGTTCAGTATCTTCATTATTTATGACAATTTCTTAAGTAGCGATGTAATTGTAACATTGTCGCGGATGATTGACTCAAGGTCACTGATAGCCACACGACGCTGCTCCATTGTATCGCGCTCACGCAATGTCACCATACCGTCCTCGAGAGTCTGGTGGTCGACAGTCACGCAGTAGGGAGTACCGATGGCATCCATACGGCGGTAGCGCTTGCCGATAGAGTCCTTCTCCTCGTAATAACAGTTGAAGCTGAACTTAAGCTGGTTCATAATCTCACGCGCCTTCTCGGGCAGACCGTCCTTCTTCACAAGGGGAAGCACAGCGAGCTTCACGGGAGCAAGGGCAGCGGGAAGACGGAGCACAACGCGCGACTCGCCATTCTCGAGCTTCTCCTCGCAGTACGATGCGCACATCACGCTCAGGAACATACGGTCGACACCGATTGATGTCTCGATGACGTAGGGTACATAGCTCTCGTTTGTCTCGGGGTCGAAGTACTTGATGTTCTTGCCCGAGAACTTCTCGTGCTGAGAGAGGTCGAAGTTTGTACGTGAGTGGATACCCTCAACCTCCTTGAAGCCGAAGGGCATACGGAACTCGATGTCGGTAGCAGCGTTTGCATAGTGTGCAAGCTTCTCGTGGTCGTGGTAGCGGTAAGCATCGTCGCCGAAGCCAAGAGCCTTGTGCCAAGCGAGACGTGTCTCCTTCCACTTGCCGAACCACTCGAGCTCGCTGCCGGGACGCACGAAGAACTGCATCTCCATCTGCTCGAACTCGCGCATACGGAAGATGAACTGGCGTGCCACAATCTCGTTACGGAAAGCCTTACCGATCTGCGCGATACCGAAGGGAACACGCATACGGCCAGTCTTCTGTACGTTGAGGTAGTTGACAAAGATACCCTGAGCAGTCTCGGGACGCAGGTAGACCTTCATTGCACCGTCGGCAGTAGAACCCATCTCGGTAGAGAACATAAGGTTGAACTGACGTACCTCGGTCCAGTTGCGTGTACCCGAAATGGGGCATACAATCTCCTCGTCGAGGATAATCTGACGGAGCTCCTCGAGGTCCATTGCATTGAGAGCCTTTGCGAAACGCTCCTGAAGGGCATCGCGCTTAGCCTTCTCGGCAAGCACCTTGGGGTTGGTCTCCATAAAGAGCTCGCGGTTGAACGACTCGCCGAAGCGCTTTGCAGCCTTGGCAGCCTCCTTCTCCATCTTCTCCTCGTACTTTGCTATCTGCTCCTCGATAAGAACATCGGCGCGGTAGCGTTTCTTTGAGTCGCGGTTGTCGATGAGGGGGTCGTTGAAAGCATCTACGTGTCCCGACGCCTTCCATATTGTGGGGTGCATAAAGATTGCAGAGTCAATACCCACGATGTTGTCGTGCAGGAGCACCATACTCTGCCACCAGTAGTTCTTGATATTGTTCTTGAGTTCAACACCCATCTGTCCGTAGTCGTACACTGCTCCAAGACCGTCGTAAATATCGCTTGAAGGGAACACAAAACCATACTCCTTGCAGTGAGCCACTACTTTTTTGAATACATCTTCCTGAGCCATTATTCTTTTATATTTAGTTAGTTTTTAATCTGTTATAAAAATCCACAGCTTGGACAAGACACCGTCCTTCGCAAGAAACCACACACAAGACAAGCCATCTTCCCCGACTCCCTCTTATGCGGGCACAACAGGCCGCCTGCCGTAAAGAGCAGGATGCCGCCCATAAACGGGAATTGCCGGGAGAATGGAATAAAATCTCCGCAGTTCCTGAAATTTTGTACAAAGTAAAGCATTTTTTTTGGGAAAATACTTAAATTTGCGGTAAAATATATAAAATGCGCGATAATATGAAAGAATACGACGAAAACATAGAGGAACTTGACGATGCAGAAATATCTGCCGACGAAGGTACTCCGCAGGGACACAGCAGCTACATTCCGCCACAGGATTCATCATCGACACACAAGCTCACAGGAATGTATCAGAACTGGTTCCTCGACTATGCTTCGTATGTGATTCTGGAGCGCGCAGTGCCCCACTTGAACGACGGACTCAAGCCCGTACAGCGACGCATACTGCACGCTATGCGCGAGCTCGACGACGGACGCTACAACAAGGTGGCAAACGTCGTGGGACACACTATGCAGTACCACCCGCACGGCGACGCATCAATAGGCGGCGCGCTCGTACAGCTGGGACAGAAGGACTTCCTCATCGACTGCCAGGGAAACTGGGGTAACATACTCACAGGCGACTCGGCAGCGGCACCGCGTTACATAGAGGCACGCCTCTCGCACTTTGCACACGACGTGGTGTTCAACCCCAAGACAACAGAGTGGAAGCTCTCCTACGACGGACGTAACAGGGAGCCGGTGACGCTGCCCGTAAAGTTCCCCTTGCTGCTGGTGCACGGAGTGGAGGGTATTGCCGTAGGTCTCTCGTCGAAGATACTGCCGCACAACTTCAACGAGGTGTGCGACGCAGCAGTGTCGTATCTGAGGAACGAGAGCTTCGAGCTGTTCCCCGACTTTCAGACAGGAGGCAGCATCGACGTGTCGCGCTACCACGACGGCGACCGCACGGGACGTGTGCGCATACGTGCCAAGATAACAAAGTCGGACGACGGAAAGACTCTCACCATCAACGAGATACCATACGGAAAGACAACGCCCATAATAATTGAGTCGATACTCAAGGCCGTAGACAGCGGCAAGATTAAGGTGCGCAAGATTGACGACAACACATCGGACAAGGTGGAGATACTGCTGCATCTTGCACCCGGAGTATCGTCGGACAAGACCATCGACGCACTATATGCCTTCACCGACTGCGAGATAAGCATCACCCCCTGCTGCTGCGTCATTGACAACCGCACCCCTGTATTCCTCACCGTGAGCGACATCCTGCGCCGCTCGGTAGAGGACACAAAGGCACTGTTGCGTATGGAGCTGGAGATACGCCGCGGCGAGCTTATGGAGCAGCTGCACTTTGCATCGCTCGAGAGCATCTTCATCGAGGAGCGCATATACAAGGACCCCGAATTCGAGCAGGCACCCGATATGGACAGCGCACTCGCACACATCGACCTGCGCCTGGAGCCATACAAAGCGAACTTTGTACGCGAGGTGACACGCGACGACCTGCTGCATCTTATGGAGATAAGGATGGCGCGTATCCTCAAATTCAACAAGGACAAGGCCGAGGAGCTCATAGCACGCCTGCAAAAGGAGATTGCCGACATTGACAAGCAGCTGGGCAATATGACCGCCGTGACAATAAAGTGGTTCACAATGCTCAAGGAGAAATACGGCGCACGCTACCCACGTATGACCGAGATACGCAACCTCGATACAATTGTGGCAGCCAAGGTGGTGGAAGCCAACCAGAAGCTCTACATAAACCGCGCCGAGGGATTCATAGGCACATCGCTCAAGAAGGACGAGTTTGTAACCAACTGCTCCGACATTGACGATGTGATACTCTTCTACAAGGACGGAAAATACAAGATTGTGAAGGTGAGCGAGAAGCTGTTTGTGGGAAAGAACATAATACACATTGACGTATTCAAGAAGAACGACAAGCGCACCATATACAACGTGGTGTACCGCGACGGCAAGAACGGCATACACTACATAAAGCGCTTTGCAGCTACGGGAATGACACGCGACCGCGAGTACGACCTTACACAGGGTACTCCCGGCTCAAAGGTGCTCTACTTCAGCGCCAACCCCAACGGCGAGGCCGAGGTAATAAAGGTGGTACTGCGCCCCAACCCACGTCTGCGCAACACCATCATAGAGCGCGACTTCAGCACCATAGCCATCAAGGGACGCCAGTCGATGGGCAACATCCTCACAAAGAACGAGGTACACCGCATTACCCTCAAGCGTCACGGCAGCTCCACACTCGGTGGCCGCCACGTATGGCTCGACCGCGACATTATGCGCATAAACTTTGACAACCACGGCGAATATCTCGGCGAGTTCCACAACGACGACAAGATACTCGTAATACTGCCCAACGGCGACTACTACACCACCCCCATCGACCTCAACAACCACTACGAGGACGACATAATGATTATAGAGAAGTTCGACCCCGCCAAAGTGTGGTCGGCAGTGCTCTACGACGCATCGCAACAGGGCTACCCCTATGCCAAGCGCTTTACCCTTGACGCAAGCCCCCGACGACAGAACTGCCTGGGCGAGAGCAAGGAGAACACCCTTATATGGTTCTCGGGCGTACACTACCCGCGCATACAGGTGATGTTCGGCGGCAACGATGCCTTCCGCGAGCCGCTGGTGATTGAGCTCGACGAGTTCATTGCCGTAAAGAGCGCCAAGGCACGCGGCAAGCGCCTGACGACATTCGAGATTGACGAGGTTATTGAGCTTGAGCCCACACGACAGCCCGAGCCGCCCGCCGTCGACGATGAGGAGGAGGACGACAAATCGCAGGACCCCGAAACATTTGCCCAGGCATCGTTGTTCGACAATGATGAGGAATAGGTCTACATACACGATAATCATACTGCTGCTACTGCTGCCGATGCTCCTGCCGTCGGCAGCAGTAGCGCAACATAGCACCCGCGATGCGATAAACCCCTATCGCGTAGTGCAGCGCAGCACGTTGCACGGCATCAGCCTGCTCAACACGCTCGACACATACCTCTCGGGCTACGACCACAAGGGAGCAGGATACCACATACAGCACGAGACACTGCGCAGGGCACATACAGGCAGCTACAACTGGATATTCAGGACACGTACCGACGCAACGCTCGGCATTGCCACACAGCACAGCAACAGCCAATTGCTCCTTATGGCAAGCCGACGATGGAGCGGTTATCATCCGTTCACAATAGGCGGCAACCTGAAAATACTTGCAGGAGCACAGATAAGAGCCGAGGGAGGAGCACTATACACTCCCGCATACAGCAACAACCCCGTATCGGCAAAAGCAGGTGTCACAATGGACGCAAGCGCAATGGCGGTATATACATTCCTGATAGGAGAGAAGGAGTACAGGGCACGCTACACGATGGACATTCCGCTCATAGGAGCACTGTTCGCGCCCGAGTACGGACAATCGTACTACGAGATATTCGGCCTTGGGCACACAAGGGGCATCATACACATATCCTCGCCCTTCAATGCCCCGTCGATGACACACTCCTTTGTCATTGACATACCCACCAGGAAAAGCACCCTGCGCATAGCATATATCGCCGACATCTACCAGAGCGACATAAACAGCCTGCGCACGCACATTTACACACACTCATTCTTAGTGGGATACTCACGCACAATATACAAGGTGAAGCGCAACGACCCCATAGAAGCATATTCACCGTTATAGACACACTATGAGAAGAATGCTGCACAACATATCGACAATGCTCGCCGCCCTTGTGCTTGCCACAGGGTGCATCGAGGAGGAGAACTTCGGCAACTCGCCACAAGGCAACCTCGAAGCCCTTTGGAGCATCATAGACGAGCGCTACTGCTTCCTTGCATACGCCGAGGAGCAGTACGGGCTATGCTGGGACGACGTATATACAAGATACCACAAGCAGGCAGCCGATGCACAGAGCAACGCCGAGCTGTTCGACATTATGGGCAATATGCTGCGCGAACTGCGCGACGGACACGTCAACCTGAGCAGCGAGTATGGAATGAGCTACTATTGGGACTGGAAGCTCGGCTACCCGATAAACTTCAGCGACTCCATACAGCGCAACTATCTTGGAAAGGATTTCAGGATAAACAACGGCATATACTACACCGTGCTGCAGGACTCTGTCGCATACGCCTACGTGGGCAGTTTCGCCAACGCATTCGGCAACAGCAACATAACGGCTATAATGGCACATCTTGCACACTGCAAGGGACTGATATTGGACATAAGGAACAACGGAGGGGGAATGCTCACCGCAGCCGAACAGTTCGCCTCGCATTTTACTGCGGAGAAGACACACTGCGGATACATACAGCACAAGACAGGCAAGGGACACAACGACTTCTCGAAGCCCGATCCACTATACCTTGAACCGGGCAAAGGCGCACTGTGGCTGAGACCCGTGGTGCTGCTCACCAACAGAGGAGTGTTCAGCTCGGCCAACCACTTCACTATGCTTATGCGCGCCCTGCCACAGGTGACAGTGATGGGCGACAAGACAGGCGGCGGCAGCGGAATGCCGCTGAGCAGCAACCTTCCCAACGGTTGGAACGTACGATTCTCGGCGTGTCCCATACTGGACAAGGAAAAAAGACACACCGAGTTCGGCATTGAGCCCGATACGGTTGTGAATATGGGCAGCGAGGACTGGAACAGCGGACGCGACACAATGATTGACGCAGCCACAAGGCACATACTGCAACAGTATGACAGCAACTGATTCCGTGGTGGGAACAGACCGCAACCGCATCTTTGCAGCAATATCATATTATCTATTGACAAAAACGCTGCCATAGAGCGAAAAAAGTCACTTTTTTGCAGGAAACAGAAAATTATATAGCCACAAAAGCAAAAAAGTAGCCAAAAGATAGCTCCATATCAAGAAAAAGCACTATCTTTGCATCGCTTTAGAAAAGCAGCGTCTAAAAAACGGCACGCGCCTGTGGCGAAATTGGTAGACGCGCCAGACTTAGGATCTGGTGTTTTGCGACGTGTAGGTTCGAGTCCTATCAGGCGCACGGAAGAGGAACTGTGTTCCTCTTTTTTTTATGCACATTACTATATGCACCCCGAAAGTTCTTTCCAACTCTTGGAGTGCATATATATTTTATCTTCTACGATTGAGCAAACCTGCTACCAAGCAAGCTTCATTCTCCCCTCTTCGGATTCTTGGGGAACCACCCCTTCTGCACCCTTTTGCGCTGCTCAAAGACCTCGCCTATGCTCCAGAAAGAGGAGAAAGCCACAACTCCCAAAATAATGGAGAGTATAAGATTGTGGACAAGCAACGACGCTACACCCGCCACAATGCCCAAAAGCAGGAAAAGCCACCAGCTCCTGACACCTATGTAATACTCGGCCTTTATTACCAACGGGTGAAAAAGCCCTATCACAATAAACGTAGCGACACCTATCGCCACTCCCGAAAAGTTAAGTTCCATATTTGCACAAGTAATTTTCAATAATTCCCAAGGAGCGCAAAGATACGTATAAGCGAGCGAAGAAATGCGAAACTTGTTTCAGCATTTTTCACAGCGAGCGGAAGTATCTTCGATTCTATCAAAGATACGTATAAGCGAGCGAAGAAATGCGAAACTTGTTTCAGCATTTTTCACAGCGAGCGGAAGTATCTTCGAACTTTAGTTCAAAGATAATCACCACAACCTAAAAAGGCACTTAAAATTTGTAAAATAGAATTACAGCATTTACATTTGCAATGTATTAACAACAAACACTAAAGTTATGAAAATAAAGAGACTCATCTATTCGGCAGCGGTGGCACTGCTTATGGCAGCGCCCGCAACAGCCCAGACACAGGAATACACACCCTCGCCCGAGAATATCCGCTCGCGCCAACAGTTCCAGGAGGACCGCTTCGGCATATTCATCCACTGGGGCATATACAGTATGTTCGCACAGGGCGAATGGTATCTGCAGAACTACCCCATCGACAAGAACGAATATGCAAAGGCTGCCGATGCCTTCTACCCCCACCGCTTCGATGCAAAGGCGTGGGTATCGGCAATAAAGGAGTCGGGCGCAAAATACATCTGCTTCACCAGCCGTCACCACGACAGCTTCTCGATGTGGGACACACAGGAGAGCGAATATAATATAGTGGACGCTACCCCCTTCAAGCGCGACGTGCTCAAGGAACTTGCCGACGAGTGCCACCGCCAAGGCATTGCCCTGCACCTCTACTACTCGCACATCGACTGGGCACGCGACGAGTACCCCTTGGGACGCACAGGAACAAAGGTCATAGGACGAGTGAGGACAAACGAGAACTGGCCCGCATACTATAAGTTTATGAACAACCAGCTCACCGAGCTCCTTACCAACTACGGCGACATTCGCGCCATCTGGTTCGACGGCAAATGGGACCGCGACGAGGACACAATCCCCTTCGACTGGCAGCTCGACGAGCAATATGCACTCATACACCGCCTGCAGCCCGGCTGTCTCATCGGAAACAACCACCACGACACCCCCACCCCCGGCGAGGACATACAGATCTTTGAGCGTGACCTTCCCGGAGAGAACAGCGCCGGACTCAGCGGACAGAGCGTGAGCCGCCTGCCCCTTGAAACCTGTCAGACAATGAACGGAATGTGGGGCTACAAGCTCGTAGACCAGAACTACAAGACCCCCGAGACACTCATCAGATACCTTGTGAGCATAGCAGGCAAGGGTGCCAACCTGCTGCTCAACGTAGGACCGCAGGCCAACGGAGAGCTTCCAGCGGCAGCCATCGAGCGTATGAAGGCAATGGGCGAGTGGCTCAAGGCCAACGGCGAGACTGTATACGGCACTACAGCGGGCGACATTCCCGCGCAGGAGTGGGGCGTGACGACACGTAAGGGCGACCGCCTCTTCGTACACATATTCGACCACAGCCAAAAGGAACTTCTTCTCCCCTTGGGCTGCAAGGTAAAGAAAGCCTTCACATACGCCGACAAGAAGCCCGTCAAGACCAAAAAGACAAAAGAGGGCATATTGCTGATGCTCAACGAGATTCCCCAGGGAACCGACTATATTGTAGAACTTATCACAAAATAACACCCCATTATGGCACGGATATTGGAAGTGTGCGTAGGCAGCGTAGAGAGCGCTGCTGCCGCACGCGACGGCGGTGCTGCACGCGTAGAGCTGTGCAGCGCTCTTGAGATTGGAGGAATAACCCCCTCCGTAGGTCTTATGCAGCGTGTACGCAAGGTAGAGGGTGTTGCAATGCACGTGCTCATACGTCCGCGTGGAGGAGATTTCCTGTACAACGAGGAGGAGGCACTGTGTATGGAGCAGGACATCGTTGCCGCACGCGAGTGCGGAGCCGACGGAGTAGTGATAGGCGCACTCACAGCCGACGGCAACATCGACACAACCCTCTGCCGCCGCCTTGTAGAAGCCGCACAGGGTATGCACGTGACCTTTCATCGCGCATTCGATATGTGCTGCGACCCCCTGCGCGCGCTCGAGGAGATTATAGAGCTCGGCTGCGACAGGATACTCACATCGGGACAGGCAGCAACAGCCGAGAAGGGAATTCCCCTGCTCGCCCAGTTGACCGCAGTAGCCGACGGACGAATAACAATAATGCCCGGCTGCGGAGTAAACTCGGGCAATGCGGCACGCATACTGCAAGAGACAGGAGCTACGGAGATACACGCCTCGGCCCGCAAGAGCGTAGGCAGCGGAATGCTCTTCCGCCACAGCGGAGTGAGTATGGGCAACCCCGACAGCGACGAGTTTGCACGCAAGGAGACCGATGCAAACGAGGTAAAGGCTATTGTCGAGGCTATTGCAGCAGAGTAAACATCAGCATATCCCCATCAAAAAATCTTCCCCGACAGCTCCGTGGAACTGTCGGGGAAGATTGTCTATTTCCTGTATCTGAAAGAATCAGTTAGCCAGCTTGTTTATAACCTTGATGAGCTGTTCGCCAAGGCCTATCGAATAGCCCTGCGACATAAACACCACGCGGTTGAAGGTATCGGCAACAAGTATTACAGGCTTGTTGGGGCTCTTGAGCTTCATATTGGCAACAATCTCGTTATATATCCTGTCGTCAATATCCGTACCCCAAACAACGGTCGAGGGCAGAGAGGGGAAATCGTCGCCCTTGAAACGGGCGGCAGCCGAAGCGTCCTTGAAGAGAAGCACCATCTTCTGTCCCCACTGCTCGAACTGCTCCTTGTAGGGCATCACGTCGCGCAGGAAGTGGTTGGTGGGCTCGCTGTTGGGGTCGATGAGCGCAATAATATAGTATCCGCGGCCTGTTGCCGAGAGAAGCGAACGCTGCTGCTTGGCAGTGAGGTCGTAGAAGAGGTTCTCGCTGTTGAAGTCGCCGATGACCGACAGTTCGTCGTCGCTCTCGCGCAGCACATAGTCAAAGGCACACTCCTTGTCCTGCTCAACATTGAAGAATGTAAGATGCGCAAGCACACCGCCGTTTGCCATACGCGTACCGGTTATCATAAGGTAACTGCCGCAATCGAGCTTCTCGCCGTTCTTGAGTGTCGACTGCCACGTTGTCTGTTCCTCGGGATAAGCGAGCAGCTGCAGACGGCCGTCAACAATCTTCGAGATTGAATAGTGCGAGTAGTATTTGGGGTTGTCGATGAACTTTGTAGCGGTAAAGGCAGCCTTCACACTGCCCTGCGGAGCAGAGGCTGCATCGCCATGCTCCTCGAAATTCACGTCGCACCAGTTACCGTCGGCACCCATATATTGGGTCTTTCCTGTCACCTCGTCGATGCGCGACACTATACCCATTGTACGTGCAGCCGATACAAAGAAAATATCGCGCGAGTGGGGGTCGGCAATGCGCATTTCCCATACACCCTTGGGCGACATACAGAGCGAGAGGGGGTTCCACGTTGCGTCGACGGTGATATTCTCCCTGCACCATTCTACCCACTTCTGGGGCTCGGCCTTGTATGCGGCACGCTCCTCGTCGGCAATCACAGCCTTGAAGAATTTCTTATAAGGAGTAAGCATCTCGTTGCTCACACGGGGATTGAGCACATATTGAACATACAGGGGCGAATTATCCTCATTCTCGGGAGTATTTACAAGATGGTCATTGAGCACCGACAAAGATACGTCGCGACGGTCCTTATCGGATATTACGCACAGAAGGGAGAGAGCCTTACCGTTGAGCACGCTCTTGTCCACCCCACGCAGGAAGGCTGTTATTGTCGCGTGGTTGCCGCGCGACTGCTCTATCAACGGAACAGTATATTCGGCACCTGTCCCCAACTCTTTGGCAAGCTGTGCCGACCACTCGGCTGTGGGGAATGTAGCCACATATGCATTGCGGATAGAATCCTCGCGCACAAAGCGCTCGGAGTTGACCTGCACCTGCTCGGGAGTAAGTTCGGGCAGGGTATTGCGCTCTACGGGAGGAACAATGTCCATCTCAAGCGTAGCAGTGTAGCCGGGAGCCTTGTCTACAACCACTGTCACCTCGGCGTCCTTTCCTGCCGTGAATTTCGCAAAGCCGAACTTGCCGTTGTACGACGCCCAGGCAATCATATCTCCCAGTCCCGAGGTGATTGACGCGCAGCCCTTGCTGTCGCACTCCTTTGTCGCTGCGGTGTAGAACTCGGCATAATTGTATATTTTGAACTCCACTGTAGCCTTCAGGGGAGCACCGTTCCCATCGACCACATTGACGTTTGTCGTTGCAACGGGAGCATAATTCGATGTTACGTTAATCTCGGTGAAGCAGGGTGTTACGCTGAGCACCTCCTCGGGACCGTTGTACCGTCCGAAGGCATTTGTGTGCATCAGCATTCCGCGTGAGGCGGGAGCGTTGAACCAGCCAAGATTGAGCACTGGCTCGGGCTCGCAGGCACCAAGGAAATACCATTTTCCCTCGACCCAAGCCTCAACCCAAGCGTGGTTGTTGTCGGTGTGTGCCCAACGGGGAGTATATACCTGACGCGCGGGGATACCCACAGCGCGCAACGCCGCAACAGTGAAGGTAGACTCCTCGCCGCAACGTCCGTAAGCAGTGCGCACCGTTGCAAGAGGCGAGCTTGTACGTATGTCCGAAGGGGTGTAAGTGACCTTCTCGTGGCACCAGTGGTTAACCTCGAGCACAGCATCGTACATCGAGAGGTTCTTCACACGCTCCTTGAGCTCCTCGTAAAATACGCGGCGGCTCTCGTCGAGATTCTCGTTGTTCACACGCACGGGAAGGACAAAGTGCAGGAACTCCCTGTCGGGGACGATAGCTCCCCACGGCATTTCGGCACGCGCCTTTAGGGCATAATCGACATTCATCAGGTGGAACTGTCCCGAGTAGTCGGCAACGTCGGGCAAGGGCATATAGGCATAGAGGAACTGCAATGCCTGACGCTGCTCAATAGAGAGCTCGCCATCAAGCACGGCAAGAGTGCCGTTCTTCGCGAGCAGCGAAGCGCGCTCGTTATAATCCTTTACAAAGACCTTGCTGCCGCTAAAGCCCTTTTCCGCAATTCCGCTGCAGGCCGCCAGCAACAGCAGGCAGAGAGCCGCGAACATTTTTGTGAGTTTTTTCATAATTATAGAATTTATTGATATATCCAAATATCGGCCTATTCGAAGAGGCGCACCGTGACACCCTCGAAATTGGCAAGCAGTTCGAGCGGGGAGAGTCCGCTGTCGTGCGATTTTACTACCATTGAGACATTGAACACCGTCCCGCCGTGGTAGCCCACCTCTTCGACCTTGTACGACACTATCTTGAATCCTCTGTTTATAAACAGCTGGTGCATCCTGTCGAGATTGGGACGGCTGTCCACCGTAAGTTCTATGCAATTGCTGCGCAGACCTATGCTCTTGAACAGATGGCTCAGCAGTTCCAGCCCCACAAGTACCAACAGCGTCGCACATATACCGAGCAGATACATTCCCGCACCTATCGACAGACCTATGCCCGCTGTTACCCAGACACCCGCCGCGGTTGTCAGTCCGCGTACTATCTGCCTGTTGATGATGATTGTGCCCGCACCGATAAAGCCAATACCAGTGACAACCTGCGCCGCTATGCGGCTCGGGTCGAGACCGATGCCCCTCTCGCCAAGCAGAGCGTCGAAGCCATACTGCGACACAACCATAAGAAGGGCACTACCCATTGAGACAAGGAAATGGGTGCGGTAGCCCGCCTCCTTGGCACGATACTCCCTCTCAAGGCCTATGAGTGCGCCCATAAGCCCTGCCACAGAAATCCTTAGTATAAAATCGAGCATCATACAAAACCGATTATAAAGCGAAGATACAAATAAACAAACAAACGAGCAAGAAATACGAAAGCTGTTTCGGCATTTTTCGCCGCAACTGCACAAAATGGAGCGCAAGAGCCTCATCCTAATGAGTAAAAGGAGGTTATAATTGTATAATAACGACTATTTTTGTATCTTCGCACTATAATTTGGGACATTACGCATTTTTGCGCAATACAAATATTGAAAACCGAAGAAAATAATCTTGTGGAAAATAAGAAATCGATAAGCACACTGCTCCTGTGGCTCTGGCGCAACTCTAAAGGCGCACGTCTGCAGGCAACGCTCAACACCTTTGCCGGCACGCTCGACGTCGTGTGCCAACTGCTGTGGGTGCTGGCCTGCAAAAGAGCGATAGACATTGCAACGGGCGAAGCTACGGGCTCGCTCCTGGCAGTGGGTATAACAATAGCTTCGCTGATGCTTGTGGAGATTGGCTCGCGCGCTGCCGGCCGATGGATAAACGCCATTCTTGGAGTAAGGGCCTGCAACAGCCTGAGGCTGGATATATTCTCGCGGCTGATGCGCAGCGAGTGGCTGTATATGCAGAAGCACCACACAGGCGACCTTATCAACCGCCTCGAGGGCGACGTTGCCAATATAACACAGCTCATAACGGCCACAATACCAGCTGTGGCAGTTGTCGTACTGCAGCTTGTCGGCAGCTTTGTCCTTCTGTACAGTATGAACAGTATGCTCGCCGTAGCAGTGCTCTTCATACTACCCATCTGCCTGGTAATCAGCCGTATATATGTAAAATATATGAGAGAGTACAACCGACAGGTGCGCGAGAGCGACAGCCGCATACAGTCGGTGCTGCAGGAGAGCCTCCAACACAAGGCCATAATAAAGACCCTTGAGCAGAACAACGCCACCGAGAAGCAACTGACACAACTGCAGGACAAGCTGCACAGCCAGGTGCGCAACAGGGCAAAATTCTCAATAGGAGCATTCACTTTCATTCAGTTCGGCTTTGCATCGGGATACCTGACAGCCTTTATGTGGGGTGTATACGGACTCTCCACGGGCAGTGTCACATTCGGTGCACTGTCGGCATTCCTGCAACTTGTGGGACTTATCCAACGCCCTACTATGGATTTGAGCCGTTATCTGCCGTCTATGGTGTCGGCACTCACTGCTGCCGAGCGCCTGAACGAGATTGAGGATATCCCCGAGGAGGAGCAGGGCGAGAGGATTATGCTCGACGGTACAGCCGGTGTACGGTTCGAGAATGTGACATTCGGCTACGAGGAAGAGGGCGGCAATATACTTGAGGATTTCAACTACGACTTTACCCCGAACAGCAGCACGGCAATCGTAGGCGAGACAGGAGCCGGAAAGACCACGCTGATACGCCTGCTCGTGGCACTTGTACATCCGCAGGGCGGCAGCATAAGGCTCTACAACCACAAGGAAAGCTATTCCTCATCGCCCCTCACACGCGGCAATTTCGTATATATTCCGCAAGGCAACAGCCTCATAAGCGGCACCATACGCGACAATCTGCTTATGGGCAACCCATCGGCAACCGAGGAGGAGATACATCAGGCACTCTACACAGCCTGCGCCGAGTATGTACACAGCCTGCCGCAGGGCATCGACACGAACCTGAGCGAACAGGGAGGTGGACTCAGCGAGGGTCAGGCACAGCGCATAGCAATTGCACGCTCGCTGCTCCGTCCGGGAAGCATACTTATCCTCGACGAGATAACCTCGGCACTCGACAACGAGACCGAAGAGGAGCTGCTCCGCCGCCTCACCACAAGCAACACAGGAAAGACACTCATCTTTGTGACTCACCGCCCCGCAGTGCTCAAATATTGCAACAATATACTCAAGATTGGAAAAACTGCAGAGCAATAATAAACCGCCACACAATAAACGACAGAAAAAGACGTTAAAAAATAATGCCGCAGGACAACAGACTGGCGGCACACACAAACAAAAGAACAACGCAAAAGAACTATGATAGAATATCTTAGAGGAGAGCTTGCCGAAATATCGCCCGCAACTGCCATAATAGAATGCGCTGGAGTGGGCTACAAAACGAACATAACGCTCAACACATACAGCGCACTCCAGGGAAAGAAGGAGGTTAAAGTATTCATCTACGAAGTAATACGCGAAGATGCCCATCAGCTTTTCGGGTTCCACAGCAAAGAGGAGCGCGAGCTTTTCCTGCTGCTTATCTCCGTATCGGGCATTGGCGGAAACACTGCCCGCACCATACTCTCGGCATTCACCGTTGCCGAGCTGTGCGAGGTTATATCGAGCGGCAACGAGACAATCCTCAAGAGCGTAAAGGGGATAGGACTCAAGACCGCACAGCGCATCATTGTCGACCTCAAGGACAAGATTAAGGGCGTTGCCCCCGTAGGCGGCAAGCATAGCGAAGTATCGGCAACAGCTGTAAACAACGACACCATAGAGTCGGCAATATCAGCACTTGTGATGCTGGGCTTCCCCTCGGCAGCGGCAAACAAAGTTGTTCAGAATGTAGTGAAGAACGACCCCTCGGCAACCGTCGAGCAGGTCATCAAGCAATCGCTCAAACTACTGTAAAACAGAGATATAAAAATGAGGATACGCACGTTGCTGATATCGTTTATACTTTTCGCAGGCATAAGTCTTATGTTTGCGCAGAGCAACGAGCGCGCCGAGCGTATGAACCAGCGCCGCGAGGCACAGCGTCAGCGCAGCGACAGCATAAAGGCTGCGAAGGACAGCCTGCCCGCCCGCTTCCCCATAGCACGGACTGTACCCGACGGGCTTGACGACATTACCCCGGGAGTACTTGACCTCCACACTCCGTCGAACATTGTAACAGACACCATCTACAACCCCAACGACAGCAGTTACACGATACAGACCACATTGGGCAAGAGCACACTGCTGGGAACACCCATCAGGCTGCAACAGAAAGAGTATGCCGAGTGGCACTTGAGCCAGTCGATGATGCGTTATTTCCGCAAGAAGAACCAGAAGGAGTTCGAGGATGCACAGGGAAAATCGAAATTCGACTTTACCGATATGTACTTTGACCTAGGACCTGCCGAGAAGATTTTCGGCCCGGGAGGAGTACGCATAAAGACCCAGGGAAGCGCCGAGCTGAAGATGGGCTTCTCGATGCAGTCCATCGACAACCCCTCGCTGCCCCAACGCAGCCGCAACACCAACAGCTTCGACTTTGACGAAAAGATAAACCTGAACATACGCGGTAGTGTGGGCGACAAGATGAACCTTAACCTCAACTACAACACCGAAGCCACATTCAGCTACGACGCGCAGAAGCTCAACCTCAAGTACGAGGGCAAGGAGGACGAGGTAATAAAGCTGCTCGAGGCGGGAAACGTGTCGTTCAGCACAAAATCGAGCCTTATACGCGGAGCATCGTCACTCTTTGGTGTACGCGCCGACTTCCAGTTCGGCAAGCTCTCGCTACAGACTGTAATATCGCAGAAGAAATCGAACAGCACAACTGTAAGTTCACAGGGCGGCACACAGCTCACCACATTCGAGATTGAGGTCACCAACTACGACGAGAACCGCCACTTCTTCCTCGCCCACTATTTCCGCGACAACTACGACCGCTCAATGGCGCAGCTCCCTACGATATTGTCGGGCATAACCATAAACCGCGTGGAGGTGTGGATAACCAACAAGACCGGCGACTACTCCAACCCGCGCAACATTGTGGCATTTACCGATATGGGCGAGAGCAGCCACATAAGCAACAGCCGATGGCAGCCCACAGGCGGCAGCAACATTCCGCACAACAATGCCAACAACCTCTACTCGGCAATGAACAGCACATACAGCGCCATCCGCGACATTGACAAGGTGAACAGCACCCTGAGCAGTGCCGAAGGGATGAACGGAGGACTCGACTACGAGAAACTGTCGAACGCCCGCCTGCTATCATCGTCGGAGTACACAGTGAACAACACACTTGGATATATCTCACTGAAGAATGCACTGCGCGCCGACGAGGTGCTTGCCATTGCATTCGAATATACATACGGAGGAACGACCTATCAGGTGGGAGAATTCTCGAGCGACCAGAAGGAGTCCACATCGACACTTTTTGTAAAGCTGCTCAAGCCCAATGCCTGCTCACCACAGAACGGCTGTTGGGACCTTATGATGAAGAACGTCTACTCGATAGGCACGCGCAGCCTCAAGAGCAACGAGTTCAAGCTCGACATCTACTACGCAAGCGACAGCCTGGGTACAAATATCACATATCTGCCCGAGCAAAGCCTCAAGAGCACCCCGTTGCTGCGTATGCTCAGCCTCGACCGTCTGGACACAAGCAATACAAAGGAGAACCCCAACGGAATATTCGACTTTATACAGGGATATACGGTAGACGCATCGTCAGGCCGAATATTCTTCCCGTCGGTAGAGCCCTTCGGCAGCTACCTCAGAAAGAAGATCGGCAACAAGGCCCTTGCCGACAAATATGCCTTTGACGAGCTGTACGACTCTACAAAGACCATAGCCAAGCAGATAGCCGAGAAGGACAAGTTCTATCTTATGGGAGAGTACACCGGCTCCTCGGCCAATGTGATACAGACAGGCTCCACAAACATCCCTCGCGGCTCGGTGGTTGTCACCGCAGGCGGCGTGACACTAATAGAGAATGTCGATTACCAGGTCGACTACTCGGCAGGTGTGGTTACAATCCTGAACCAGAATATAATTGATGCGGGAACAAATGTCAACGTATCACTGGAGAGCAACACCCTCTTCAGTATGCAACGCAAGACAGTACTCGGATTCAACTGGCAGTACGACTTCTCCGACGACCTCAACTTTGGCGGTACGCTGCTCACACTGAAGGAGAAGCCTTTGACCTCGAAAGTGGATATGGGTTCAGAGCCTCTCAACAACACCCTATGGGGCTTCAATATGTCGTGGAAGAAGGAGAGCCAATGGCTCACCAATATGCTCGACCGACTGCCATTGCTCAGCTGTACCACCCCATCGAGCATCAGCCTCAACGCCGAGTTTGCCCGACTCGAGGCCGGTACATCGAGCGAGATACAGAGCAAGGCATCGTACATAGACGATTTCGAGAGCACCGAGAATGGAATAGACCTCACATCGCCCTCGGCCTGGATGCTCGCATCGCTTCCCTCGGAAATGCCCCACAGCAACCTTACCAACGACGTACGCACAGGATACGACCGTGCACGTCTTAGCTGGTACACCATAGATCCGCTGTTTACCCGCCGAAGTTCATCGCTAACACCGTCGCACATAAAGAGCGACATCGACCAGCTCTCGAACCACTACGTGCGCGAGGTATACGAGCGCGAGCTATATCCCAACAAGGAAAGCACATACGGCGAGTCGTCGACACTCTCGCTGCTGAACCTCACATACTACCCCGACGAGCGAGGACCGTACAACCTGGACCCCGACCTCACCTTCGAAGGAAAGCTCAACAATCCCGAAAAGCGTTGGGGCGGAATAACACGCCAGCTCGGTACCACCGACTTTGAGACAGCCAACATACAGTACGTGGAGTTCTGGATGCTCGATCCCTTCATCTATGAGCAGGGAGGAATGGGCGGCGACCTTTACATAAACCTGGGTGAGGTATCGGAGGATATCCTAAAGGACGGAAAGAAGTTCTTTGAGAACGGACTGCCAGCAAGCAGCAACTCATACACAGCCGAAGAGACTGCCTTCGGCTACGTACCCGTGACATCGAGCCTTGTCTATGCATTCGACAACAATGCAGGCAGCCGCGAGAAGCAGGATGTCGGCCTCAACGGACTCAACAGTGCGCAGGAGGCCGAGTTTGCCCCCTACAGAAGCTACCTTGAGAGCATCAGGGGACGCGTGCGCCAGGAGGTGTACGACAGCATAGCAGCCGACCCCGCAGGCGACGACTACCACTACTTCAGGGGCTCCGACTACGATGCCCGCGAACTTGGCATCATCGAGCGCTACAAATACTTCAACAACACCGAAGGAAACTCACCCGCATCGTCGGACAACCAGAGCTACAACAGCGCTGCAAAGACCACCCCCGACATTGAGGACGTGAACCAGGACTTCACGATGGACGAGTACGAGAACTACTTCCAGTACCGCATCTCGCTGCGTCCCGAGGATATGCAGGTGGGCCGCAACTACATTTCGGACAAGCGTACCGTATCGACCAAGCTGCGCAACGGAAATACCGAGACTGTGGACTGGTACAAATTCCGCATACCCATCAACGAATACCAGAAGGCGGTGGGAACGATACGCGACTTCACCTCCATACGTTTTATGCGTATGTATATGACAGAGTTCAAGAAGCCCATCACACTGCGCTTTGCCACACTGCAGCTCATACGCGGCGACTGGCGCCCCTACCTGCAGGCGATAGCATCGGTGAACAACACCTCGCCCACCGTTTCGGGCGACTTCACAATGTCGGCAGTAAACATCGAGGAGCACGGCGACCGCAAGCCCGTGAACTACGTGCTTCCTCCCGGAATATCGCGTATCCTCGACCCCGAGCAGCCACAGTTGCGCCAGGACAACGAGCAGTCGCTCTCGCTCAACGTCAACAATCTGGGCAGCAACGAGTCGCGTGCCGTATACAAGAAGAGCAACCTCGACATACGCCAGTATGAGCGCATACAGCTCTTTGTACACGCCGAGGCACCCGAGCTCGACGTCACCGCCCTTGCCAACAACGAGGTATCGCTCTTTGTGCGCTTTGGCTCGGACTACAAGAGCAACTACTACGAGTACGAGGTTCCGCTCACCATCACCCCGCACGGCTCATACGACAAGTACAGCAATACGGGAGCGCTTGCCGTTTGGCCCTCGGAGAATATGATAGACATTCCGTTGGGCAAGCTCACATCGGTCAAGGTGCGCCGCAACACACTGCGCAACAGCGGTGCGAGCGGAGTGAGCAACACCACCATATACAGCGAATACGACGAGGACAGCCCCAAGAACCGCATAAGCGTTGTAGGAAGCCCCTCACTCGGACAGATAAAGGTGATGATGATTGGAGTGCGCAACAATACGTCCAACGCAAAATCGGCAATTGTATGGGTTAACGAGATGCGTATGCTCGGCTTCAACAACAAGAGCGGATGGGCAGCACAAGGCGACCTTAACCTCAAGCTGTCGGACATAGGCAGCTTTGCAGCACAAGGAAAGATTGAGACAGCCGGCTTTGGCGGATTGGAAGAGAAGCTTGCCAGCCGCCGTAAGGACGACTACTACCGTTACTCGCTCACCGGCTCGATGGACTTCGGACGTTTCCTGCCCAAGAAGGCAAAAGTATCGCTCCCCACATACTACTCGTACAGCGAGGAGGTGACATCGCCGCTCTACAGTCCCTTTGACACCGACCTTCTGCTCGATGATGTGCTCAACAGCTACAGAGGAAGCGCACGCGACTCGCTTAGCAACATTGCCGAGGTGCGCTCAACCACACGCAACTTCTCGCTCAGCAATGCCAAGATAAACATCTCGAGCAAGAAGCCTATGCCCTACGACCCGGCAAACATCAGCCTCGGTTTCTCATACTCACGCACCGACAACAGCGGCAGCACAATTGATTGGGAGAACAGACTCAACTGGAAGGCTACATTCGCCTACAATTACTCGAGCCCCCTGAAGCCCATCAAGCCGTTCGGAAATATAAAGAGCAAATCGAAGTGGCTCAAGATATTAACGGAGTTCGGAATAAATCCGTTACCGCAGAGTCTCACGTTCAATACCGATATGACGCGCAACTACCACGAGAAGCAGATGCGCGACCTGAACAGCGTGGCAGGAAGCAACGAGATACCGCTCAACTTCTCGCAGCAGTTCTACTGGAACCGTTCATTCTCGATAAAGTGGGACCCCACGACCAACCTGCGTCTGAGCCTGAATACAGGAACTAACGCCGAAGTCGAAGAACCGTACGTTCCCGTAAACAAGAAACGCTACCCCGACGAATATGCAATCTGGAAGGATTCTGTGCGTATGAGCATAGAGAGTATGGGCCGTCCCCTCACCTACCAGCAGAATTTCACCGCAGCATACAGCCTGCCGCTCAACAAGCTGCCTATCTTCGAGTGGCTCACTGCCGATGCCAACTACAGCGCATCGTACAATTGGGCACGAGGCAACAGCATCTCGGGTGTAAGCTACGGCAACGACATTGCAAGCAAGCGCAACTTTACAGTGAACGGAAACTTCAATTTCGAGAAACTGTACAACCTTGTACCCTTCTTCGAGGAGACCAACAAGCGCTTCGCATCGAAGAAGAGCAACAGCAAGTCTACAAGCAAGAAGCAAAGCAACAAAAAGACAAAGGTAAAGCCCTTCACAAAGGAGATACAGCTGTACGAGGACAGCACATTCACCGTGAGCCACGGACTGGGCAACAAGAAGTTCACCCTCACTGCACGCACCAAGAAGGGCAAGGAGTACAAGCTGAAATACAAGGTGGTGGACGAGAACAATATCCTCATAAAGAGCAAGGATACACTATCAGTGAGAGTGACCATAATACCTAAGGACAAGAGCGAGAAAAAGGGCTTGCGCAGCGCATTGCAGTATCCCACCCGAGCACTGCTTATGGTACGCAGCGCCTCTGTCAGCTACACGAATTCATACGCATTGAGCCTTCCCGGCTTTATGCCCGAGGTGGGCGACCTGTTCGGACAGAAGAAACTGAACGGCCTATATGCCCCTGGACTCGACTTTGCCTTTGGTCTTGCCGACGACAGCTACCTGCGCCACGCCCACGAGCGCAACTGGTTGCTGCGTAACGACAGCGTATCGGTACAGGCATCGAGCAACGCAGCCGAGGACCTGCAGCTGAAGATGGTACTCGAGCCCGTTACCGACCTCAAGATAGACCTCAATGCAAGCTGGACACGCAACAACAGCCGCAACATACAATATATGTACGAGGGTATGCCACGCACCGAGTCGGGAGGATTCTCAATGACCACCATCACCATAGGCAACTCATTCGGTGGTGGCAGTGCGAGCAACAACTACAAGTCTAAGGCCTACGACAAGTTCCTGAGCAACATAGAGACCGTACGGCAATATATAGAGAAACGCTACGAGGGAGCACGCTACCCAGTGGGAAGCGCCCTTGCCGGACAGCCCTATGACCCTGCAAACGGCGGAGTGGACAAATACTCGGCAGACGTGATGATACCCGCATTCCTTAGCGCATACACAGGACAGGGAATAAGCAACAGCCTGCTCGACCTGTTCCCCTCGTTTATGCGTATGCTCCCCAACTGGAAGGTAAAATACTCGGGACTCTCAAAGCTGTCGTTCTTCAAGAAGCACTTCAAGAGCGTCAACATTGAGCACGGCTACAAGAGCATATATGCAATAGGCTCATACAGCACATACTCCACATATATGGAGTACACCAACGGGATAGGTTTTGTCAGCAACACACAGACAGGCCAACCCGTTCCCAGCAGCAGATACAACATAGGTTCGGTGTCAATAAACGAGTCATTCTCGCCGCTGTTGGGTGTAAATGTGACTACAAACAACAACATCACTGTCGGCACAAAGTATATCAAGTCAAGAGTACTTAACCTCAGCCTTACATCCATCCAGATGGTGGAGACATACAGCGACGAGATAGCGCTCAACCTTGGTTATAAGATTATAGGACTCAAGCTCTTTGGTGGCGGCAAGAAGGTGAGCGGCAAGAAGAACTCCGTGAGCAACGACCTTAACATACGTGCCGACTTCTCGTACAAGAATATGAGTGCCCTCGCACGTAGCATAGACAAGGGAACAACACAGGCTACAAGCGGAACAAAGTCGTTCAACTACTCACTCTCGGCCGACTACACATACAGCAAGATGCTTACCATAAGCTGCTATTTCGACCGCCAACAGACAATACCGCTCATTTCGGCAAGTTCTTACCCCACAACCACAACCGACTTTGGCGTAAGTCTCAAGTTCTCATTGACACGATAAGGCTGTCTTATCGACGCATCAAAGAACTGGCAAATGACACATATAAATATATTGGTGTCCGATAAAAATCTAATAAGCAAAAAATAGAGTGCTCGGCTGCTGTATAACAGCGGTCGAGTACCCTATTTTAATTCCAAGCCCCTATTTTAACGACAGCCGATAAAAATATGCAATTATAAGGCTTGCAATATTAAAAAAGACAACAATGCTATGCTATATTCCGGCTCAGTAGAA
>JAFYSC010000156.1 GCA_017546635.1 Bacteroidaceae bacterium
AAATATGCTGCGAGCTTAAGTTTGACGGAACATCCCTCTCGCTCACATACGAGGACGGCAGGCTTGTGCGTGCAGTTACCCGTGGCGACGGCGAGAAGGGCGACGATGTAACTGCAAATGCGCGTACCATACGCACAATCCCCTTGCAGCTGTCTGGCAATTATCCGCAGGAGTTCGAGATTCGTGGCGAGGTCCTTATGCCGTGGGATGTATTCGACAGACTGAATGCCGAGCGCGAGGCCGCAGGAGAACTGCTCTTTGCCAACCCGCGAAACGCGGCTGCCGGTACTCTCAAACTCCAGGATTCATCGGTTGTTGCCAAACGTCGTCTCGATGCCTATCTCTACTATCTCTTGGGCGAGGAGCTCCCCTGTGACGGACATTTCGAGAATCTTGCTGCAGCCCGCGAGTGGGGCTTCAAAATATCGGACACTACACGCAAATGCCGCACGCTCGACGAGATTTTCGATTTTATAGATACAATGGATGTAAAGCGCAAGGAACTGCCCTTTGCAACAGACGGTATAGTGCTCAAGGTGAACTCCCTGCGTCAGCAGAAGCATCTTGGTTACACTGCTAAGTCGCCCCGTTGGGCCATTGCATACAAGTTCAAGGCCGAGCAGGCTGCTACGCGACTCAATGAGGTTACCTATCAAGTAGGACGCACGGGTGTGGTTACTCCTGTCGCGAATCTCGATGCGGTGTTGCTCTCGGGTACTGTTGTGCGCAGGGCTTCGTTGCACAATGCCGATATAATAGAGAAACTCGACCTTCATATAGGTGATACGGTGTTTGTGGAAAAGGGTGGTGAGATTATCCCCAAAATAACGGGTGTCGACCTTGATATGCGTCTGCTGGTGGGCGATAAGGTACGCTTTATAGAGCGTTGTCCCGAGTGTGGAACGCCACTTGTGCGTGTCGACGGTGAGGCTGCGCATTATTGTCCCAATGAGACGGGGTGCCCCCCGCAATTGAAAGGACGCATAGCTCATTTCGTCTCGCGCGAGGCTATGAATATCGACTCTGTCGGTCCCGAGACAATAGAACTTATGTTCGGACTTGGACTTATAAAGAATGTGGCCGATCTTTATTCCCTCAATTCGGGCGACCTGATGTTCTTGCCTCGAATGGGGGCGAAATCGGCCGAGAATATGATTGCAGGCATACGCTCTTCTCTCGGAATACCGTTCGAAAGGGTGCTCTATGCTCTTGGAATAAGATTCGTGGGTGTGACTGTAGCCAAGCGTTTGGCGCGTGCATTCAATAATATCGATGCGCTTATGCAGGCTACAATAGGGCAACTTGTTGCGGTCGATGAAATAGGCGAACGCATTGCGGGCAGCGTGTACGATTATTTCTCGAAAGAGGAAAACAGAGAGCTGGTGGAACGGCTGCGTGCAGCAGGGGTGCAGATGGAGATAGCGCCCGAGGTGCTGTTGGAACGCACCGAAATTCTCAAGGGACAGAGCATAGTGATAAGCGGAGTCTTTGTCCGTCATTCACGCGACGAGTATAAGGCGATGATAGAGAAGAACGGCGGCAAGAATGTTGGCAGTGTGAGCAAGTCTACATCGTTTATCCTTGCAGGCGACAATATGGGACCTGCTAAACTCGAGAAGGCTGCGAAACTTGGAGTGCGTATAGTGAACGAGGATGAGTTCCTGGCAATGCTGGAGCAGTAAGGCTGTTTGTGAAAATATGATGGCGATATGGACATTCTTGTCAATTTTGCAGTAAATGCCGCAAATGACGGCGAATTTTAGCATAAATAAACTTAATAAATTATAAAAAGTTAATTGTATTTTAATAATTGTCGGTAAAATATTCGATAAATTGGCCGATTTGATGTAATTTTGTCAACAAATTCAAGAATTAAATAAAATTATGACGCGTAAAAGATTGACAGGTATGGGTGTAGCAATGATTACACCTTTCACAGCAACGGGTGAAGTAGACTATGCGGCACTCGACAGTTTAGTACAGACACTGATTGACGAAGGCACAGATTTTCTTTGTGTCCTTGGAACAACAGCAGAAACTCCGACCCTGACAGTGGAAGAGAAACGCAACGTACGAAAGCGCGTCATAGAGAAAGTTGCCGGTCGTCTTCCTATCATTTTGGGTATGGGTGGCAATTGCACCCAGGCTCTTATCAACGAACTGCTCGATGAGGACCTTGCAGGAGTTGATGCAATCCTTTCTGTTGCACCATACTATAACAAGCCCAACCAGGAGGGTCTCTACCGCCACTATCGTGCGGTAGCATCGGTAACGGACCTGCCCATATATCTGTATAATGTTCCCGGACGTACAGGAGTGAACATCCTTCCCGATACTGTAATACGTCTTGCACAGGAGTGCCCCAATATTGTGGGTGTAAAAGAGGCGTCGGGTAACCTTGCACAAATCAAGGAGATTATCGACCGTGCACCCGAAGGCTTTGACGTTCTCTCGGGAGACGACGGACTCATCTGTGATATTATGGAGCTTGGTGGTGTAGGTGCAATTACCGTGTTCGGAAATGCTTACCCCGCTCCTCTTACAAATATGGTACATCTTCTTGCCGAAGGAAAAATAGACGAGGCACGTAAGCTCGATACAGCTTTCAGCGAGGTTTGCACACTTCTTTTTGCCGATGGCAATCCTGCTGGAGTAAAATCGTTGATGTCGCACCAGGGAAAGATTGGCAACAATCTTCGTCTGCCGTTGGCTCCTGCCCGCAAGGATGTAGACGATGCAATGCTTCTGGCAATGCAGAAGCTCAATGCATTCTTGGCTAACTGATAAAATCAAAACTCTTATATGAAGCCGAAAATCTTGATTACATACAATATATTCGGTGAACTCTACCGCGAGATATTGAAGGATTTCGAGGTTACGATGCCTGCACCCGGAGTCGATACGTTTACGTACGACTGGGTGCTGTTGCATATACACGAGTATGATGCCATTCTGTCGATGTGGAATTTTCCTGTCGACAAGAAATTGCTGCAGGCTGCAACGAATTTGAAGATAGTGGCCAATTTTGCAGTGGGCTACGACAATATCGATGTCGAGGAGGCTACCCGCCTGGGAATAACCGTGGCCAACACTCCCGATCCCGTGACCGACCCTACTGCAGATATTGCAATGGGGCTTATGCTCGATGTGATGCGTGGGATAACTGCATTCGACAAGCGTCAGCGTAAGGGTGACTATGTAAAGGGCATAATGAAACATCTCGGTACGTCGCTTGCAGGCAAAAGAGTTGGAATATTGGGATTGGGACGCATAGGCCGTGCTGTTGCAAAAAGGGCAATGGCATTCGGAATGGATGTGGTATATTATAACCGTCACAGGCTCACAGCCGCAGAGGAGAACTCGTTGGGGGTGACCTATGTGACATTGGATGAACTCTTTACAGAATCCGATGTCCTTTCGCTCAATGCGCCGCTTACACCCGAGACATATCATATTGTCGATGCCGGTCGCTTGCAGATGATGAAGCCAACAGCATTTATCATAAACACGGCACGCGGCCCGCTTGTCGACGAGTGCGCGCTTGTCGAGGCTTTGCGCAGCGGTACTATAGCCGGTGCAGGGCTCGATGTGTTTGAGTTCAACGACACTGTATGCAGCGAACTGCTGGAGCTTGAGAATACAGTGCTCACTCCCCACATAGGCACACAGACAATGGAGGGCAGGCGCGAGATGGCGCAGTTTGCAGCTGCAAATATCGCAAACTTCTTCTTTGGAGGAAGGGTGGCGAGGGTGAACGAAATATGACATTCTCCTTATGCTATGGAACGCTTGAAGAAAATCCTCGACTGCAAGGTGGCGCAGTACAACTGCAAGGAATTCATAAAGGACGACCCTGTACAGTTTGCACACGCTTTCGGTGACAGGAAGGATATTGAAGTTGCAGCCTTGCTCGCATCGGTCATAGCTTGGGGCAACCGCAAGATGATTCTCCGCTCGGGTCAACGGATGCTGTTCGAGATTATGGAGCGCCGGCCCTACGATTTTATAATGCAGGGTGCGTGGCAGCAGATGGAGGAGAGCCTGAATATACACCGCACATTCTTTGTACGCGATTTCATCTACCTTTGCAAGGGACTGCAGCATATTTACACCCATAACAGTTCACTCGAAAATCTCTTTACAGGAAAAGATGTGTGGACAGGCATTGAAACGCTGCGCTCTATGCTTGGCGAGGCGAATGGCGGAGCAGCGACCCGTCATATCTCGAACCCGGTAAGTGCGGCAGGCAAACAGGCATCGGCCTGCAAGCGTTTGCATATGATGCTGCGCTGGTTGTGTCGCAGGGATGGTATTGTCGACTTAGGAATATGGCAGGAGGTTGACCCCTCTCAGCTGATGATACCGCTCGACGTGCACGTGGCACGCATAGGCCGTGAGTTGGGGCTCATAGAGAGCAAGCAGAATAACCGCCGTACGGTTGAGGCCCTCACGGCGCGATTGAGAGAAATGTGCCCCGACGACCCCGTTAAATACGACTTTGCACTCTTCGGCATTGGAGTTGAGGGCGAAAGAATAGAAATATAAAAACAGAATATATATGGCAAAGATAACAAAAGAGGACGCCTTGCGCTATCACGAAGGCAAGCGCCCTGGAAAAATAGAGGTGGTTCCCACAAAACCTTATTTCACACAATACGACCTTTCACTGGCATACTCCCCCGGAGTTGCAGAGCCCTGTCTCGAAATTCAGAAAGACAAGCAGAATGCCTACAAGTACACCGATAAGGGCAACCTTGTGGCGGTAATATCAAACGGTACGGCTGTGCTCGGATTGGGAAATATCGGTGCAGTGAGCGGCAAGCCAGTGATGGAGGGAAAAGGATTGCTCTTCAAGATATATGCGGGCATCGACGTGTTCGATATTGAGGTGGACGAGACCGACCCTGACAAATTCATCGAGGCTGTAAAGGCAATCTCGCCCACATTCGGAGGAATAAACCTCGAGGACATCAAGGCACCCGAGTGTTTCGAGATTGAGCGCCGCCTGAAAGAGGAGCTCGATATTCCCGTGATGCACGACGACCAGCACGGAACAGCCATCATTTCGGCTGCGGGACTGTTGAATGCGCTCGAGGTCAACGGAAAGGACATATCAAAAGTTAAGGTTGTAGTGAACGGTGCAGGAGCTGCCGCAATCTCGTGTGCGCGCCTCTACGTGGCACTGGGAGTGCAGAAGGAGAATATCGTGATGCTCGACAGCAAGGGAGTAATCAACGACAAGCGCGAGCGTCTGACACCCGAGAAGGTTGAGTTTGCGACAACACGCTACGATATTTCAACCCTTGCCGAGGCTGTTGAGGGGGCCGATGTGTTCCTGGGCCTTTCAAAAGGAAATGTCCTCACAAAGGATATGGTACGTTCAATGGCTGCCGACCCCATTGTCTTTGCACTTGCCAATCCCGTACCCGAAATCTCATACGAAGATGCCGTTGACAGCCGCCCCGACGTTCTTATAAGCACCGGACGAAGCGACTATCCCAACCAGATAAACAATGTGATAGGCTTCCCGTATATCTTCCGCGGAGCGCTCGATACAGCTGCCACCGCCATAAACGAGGAGATGAAGCTCGCTGCCGTACGTGCCATTGCCAATCTTGCAAAGCAGCCCGTTCCCGAGATTGTGAACGAGGTATATCACGTGAATAACCTCTCATTCGGACGCGACTACTTTATTCCCAAGCCTGTTGACCCGCGTCTGCTAACCGAGGTGTCGGCAGCGGTAGCAAAGGCTGCAATAGAGAGTGGTGTAGCACGCAAGACCATTACCGACTGGGAGGCATACAAGGAACACCTGCTCGAGTTTATGGGACGCGAGTCGAAGCTTACGCAGCAGATTTTCGACACTGCGCGCTCCAATCCCCAGCGTGTGGTATTTGCCGAGGGCGCACACCCCTCGATGATGAAAGCCGCCGTACAGGCAAAGGAAGAGGGTATATGCTATCCTATCCTGCTGGGTAATGACGAGCGTATCGAAAAGCTTGCGAAGGAACTCGACCTGAGTCTCGAAGGCATTGAGGTTGTCAACCTTCGCCACGACCGCGAGGCTGCACGCCGCGAACGCTATGCACGTATCCTCACCGACAAGCGCCAGCGCGAGGGATACACCTACGAAGAGGCCAACGACAAGATGTTCGAGCGCAACTATTTTGGAATGATGATGGTAGAGACCGGCGAGGCCGATGCCTTTGTGACAGGACTGTACACAAAATACTCCAATACAATCAAGGTGGCCAAGGAGGTCATCGGACTGCAGGAGGGATACGAACATTTTGCTACAATGCACATCCTCAACTCAAAGAAAGGAACATATTTTGTTGCCGATACACTCATCAACCGCAGCCCCGATACAGATACCCTTGTCGACATTGCCCGTTTGAGCGAGAAGGCTGTCCACTTCTTCAATCACGAGCCTGTGATGGCAATGGTCTCATACAGCAACTTCGGTAGTGACAAGGGCGGTAGTGCCGGATGTGTACAACAGGCTGTGGAGCGTCTGCACAAGGATTATCCCCAGTGGGCTATCGACGGCGAGATGCAGGTGAACGTAGCCTTGAACAGTGAGTTGCGCGATAACAAGTATCCCTTCTCGCGACTCAACGGCAAGGAGGTAAATACTCTTATTTTCCCCTGTCTCAATGCTGCCAACAGCGCATATAAGATGCTGCAGGTACTCAGCCCCGACACCGAGATTATCGGACCTATACAGATGGGACTCAACAAGCCAATCCACTTTATCGATTTTGAAAGCTCGGTACAGGATATTATGAATGTTACTGCAATTGCTGTAATCGACGCAATGGTAAACAAGAGAAAATGACAAAATAATTGATACTGCATCAGATAACCTTCTTTCGGGAGTGTATATATTGGGTAACCGTCCTTGACATACATATAACCGATAAGCGGTTGTTAGGGTGCAATTTGTTAACTGACACAATTAACTGACACAATTTATGAGTAAACAATATACAAGAGAAGAGGAGCGGCTCAACAGTCTGTCACACTTGGCAGGCGTGGCAATGGGTGTTGTTGTGTGTAGCTTTTTCCTTTTCAAAGGAATAGTGAATTCCGATGCCGTTACTGTCTTGAGCCTTTCGCTGTACTTCTTCGGTGTCGTTAGCTCTTACCTCTTTTCTACACTGTATCACGCTGCTCCTGCCGGTACAAAGCAAAAAATGTGGCTGCGCAAGTTCGACCACGCTGCTATCTATTGGCATATAGCCGGCAGTTATTCTCCAATAACTTTGATAGTCCTTCGTGATGCAGATTATTGGGGATGGGGTATTTTTGCATTCTGCTGGTTGTGTGCAGCTGTGGGTACTTGCCTGAGCCTTTTTTCCCTAAAGAAGCATAACTATGTCGAGACAGCCTGCTTTGTGTTGATGGGACTTGTCATTCTTGTTGCAATAAACCATTTTTATGAGCGTGTCGATGGATGGATATTCTTCTGGGTATTGGCCGAGGGTGTCAGCTATATTATAGGAGCTGTACTCTACAGTTTCCATAAGGTAAAATATATCCACTCGGTATTTCATTTCTTTGTCCTTATGGGCGATGTATGCCATATGATAGCAACGTGGATGATATTGAAGCAATTCCTGATTCTTTAGGCAAATAAATATGAATGGCCGTTGTAGTGCCACGCAAAAATGGTTAATAACTTTAGATTGCACCTCATTCCTGGGGTGCATTTTTTTGCCGGTGCAAAGTGTCACAATCATATACCATAAATGTTAAAATATTCATATAAGAGTGGCAATTATGTTCTACTGTTTATGTTTCAGCTCCGAAGCAAAAGTTTCCAAAATAGGGTGTAAAATATTAAATAGTGTTAAATTTTAGACAATAAAGGAACAAAAGGCGGTTTCAGGTTGTTTATTAGTGTTCGGATGGAATTTTCGTTTTATATGTGAGAAAAACAGGAAATTGCTCTCCAATAATTACAAACAACAAATTTTATTATTTATGATTGCTGAAAAACTTATTTCTTCCCTTTTTGACAGTTTCGAAAAAACAATTCAGGAAAATGGATTGAAGTGTTTGCGCATAACTGATAGAAACGAGTTCTTGCGTAAAATTTATGAGAATGAACTTGTCTATGATGGATTTGTACTTCTCAAGTCCGAAAAGCAGACTGGTATATTCTATGTCGATACGGCCGAACTGTTGGGTGCTGGCGGAATGTACCGTGCGCCCCGTCCACTAAAGAAAAGCGATTTTGACATCCCGTCGAGCGTTCCTCCATTGAATACTAAAGTTGCCGATGCCATAGATTTGACATTTTAGTACCCCTGTTGTATAAGATAGAAATAGAATACCGGACGCTCTCCCTAGTGTTCTGTTAAACAGAAACTCCCTTTACTTCCGCCTTACCTGCAATAGGGAAATAAATAGGGTAAGGGAAGTAAAGGGGGAAAACTATTTTACAGGTTACTGCACGCCATAGCTTGCAGTGTTCTGTAACTCCTCTTCAATGCGTATCAGTTGGTTGTATTTGGCAGTACGGTCGCTGCGGCTCATTGAGCCAGTCTTTATCTGTCCGGCATTTACGGCCACGGCAATATCGGCTATTGTGGTATCCTCGGTTTCACCCGAACGGTGGCTAATGATGGTGGTGTAGCCATTACGGCGTGCCAGCTCAATGGTGTCAAGAGTCTCGGTGAGTGTTCCAATCTGGTTCACCTTCACCAATACGCTGTTGGCACAATTCTGTTCTATGCCTTTGCCAAGGTACTTGACATTGGTAACAAAAAGGTCGTCACCCACAAGTTGGCAACGCTTGCCAATACGTTCGGTGAGCATAGCCCATCCTTCCCAGTCATTTTCGCCCATACCGTCTTCAATGGAGTCAATAGGATATGTTTCTATAAGATGTTCCAGATAATCGACCTGCTCTTTTGATGTACGCTTATGCCCTAGGGCTCCCTCAAATAGGGTATAGTTGTACAATCCGTTGCGGTGGTATTCGGATGCAGCACAGTCGAGTGCCAATGTTATCTCTTTTCCAGGGGTATATCCTGCAGCCCCGATAGCTTGAACGAGTACATCCAAAGCCTCTTCGGTGCTGTTGAGCGCCGGAGCAAAACCGCCCTCATCGCCGACAGCTGTGCTGTAACCTTTATTTTTCAGCACACTCTTAAGTGCGCTGAATACCTCGGCACCCATCTGTATCGCCTGCCGTATGCTGCTTGCACCTATGGGACGTATCATAAACTCCTGGAATGCAACAGGAGCATCGGAGTGTCGTCCACCGTTCAGGAGATTCATCATTGGAACAGGCAATATATGGGCATTGGTGCCACCTATATAGCGATATAGCGGCATACCGCAGGCCTTGGCAGCAGCCTTTGCTATAGCCAATGATACACCCAGTATGGCATTGGCTCCAAGATTGCTTTTTGTGGGTGTACCGTCAAGTTCAATCATCATACGGTCCAGCTCCCGTTGCCCATACACGTTACATCCGCGCAACGCGGGCGCAATGCGCCCGTTTATATTGGCTACAGCTTTCGATACTCCTTTTCCGTTATAGCGCTGTTTGTCTCCATCGCGCAGCTCCAGTGCCTCGTTTTCGCCTGTTGATGCTCCCGATGGAACCGAAGCGCGTCCTTTAATACCATTCTCCAGTATCACTTCGGCCTCTATCGTGGGATTGCCACGCGAGTCCAGGATTTCTCGTCCTCTAATCTCTGATATCTTCATAACTGTCGGCTTTTAAATGATATACCAAGTATTATACAAACATTTCTCAAAAAGGTTTGTTGCCTACCCGCCATAAAATTACACGACAAACTGTTTCTATGAAAATTTATAGAAAAATATTTTGAATTTTTAAGAGACAGTGTGAATTCCGGCAGTAGCAAAAAGGTGTTTATGCGGACTTTGAATTCAACAACAATATAACAGTTTTGCCCACAGCTTCTATTTTTTCTTTTTAGGTTCTCTGTTCAACTTATATACAATGTGGAGCATTCATACAAGCATTGCTGTGGCAGTTGCCGTCAAGATCGGTCAATTCACCGTCAAAAGCCTTTACCAACTCCGGCTGTGGGGGGTAAAGGCAGCACTTGCCTTTGCCGAACTGCAAATATAATATGCTTTTTGAAAAATTCGCAAATTTGCTAATTATTTCCTACAAAAACAGGGGCTTGTCCGCGATAGAGTAGGTGAAATCTACTCCAGCGGTTTTATTCTTAGCCAGAATTCAGTGTCTGTGAAATTGTTGCTTGTGTTTGTATATACTATTTTCATTATCATCTTTTCCTCATCAATGAACTCATAATTC
>JAFYSC010000157.1 GCA_017546635.1 Bacteroidaceae bacterium
ACTTTGCACTTTGCGCGAACTGCTTCACGTTCGGGATAGGAAACAAGCAAGCTTGTTTCGCTCTCCTCTCACTTAACCAGCACTTTGCGCTTTGCGCGAACTGCTTCACGTTCGGGATAGGAAACAAGCAAGCTTGTTTCGCTCTCCTCTCACTTAACCAGCACTTTTTTGCCGTTAATTATGTAGATACCTTTGTCCGAGATAGTCTCAATCTTGCGGCCTGTGAGGTCATAGATTGTAGTCTCGTTGTTAGCATTTACATTTACAATGCCGTCGCTCACTACAACCTCAAGGATTACGTCAACAATCTGACCACCGTTGGGCTTGAAGTCGCCGAACTTACCGTCGGCATCACCCATAGGATCGATGTTACACCAGTCCTGCTTAATACGCATACGGTATGTTCCACCCTCTTCGGGGGCTGTGAATGCGGGAATAGAGGGCTTGTTGCGGTTATTGCCTGTAATAACAGTACCTACACTGTTCCAGCCGCTCTCGTCGCTGCTGCTGTCGTTGTTGTAGAAACTGTATGCTACAAGGTCGCCTGCGGGAGCGTAGTCGCTGCCTTCCTCGATACCTGCAGTAAAGCCGTCCGCAGCATAGTCAATGTAAACATAGAAGTGTACCCAAGAGCCCGATGCGTCAACACTCATTGTAAGCTCCTCGCCGGGAGCGGCCATAAGTACTGCAACTTCTGTTGCGTCGGTATAGTCCTGTCCCTTCTCGTCAGCTGTGAGTGTGTAGCCTGATGCTCCGTATGTAGCGCTGGTTAGCTCTACGCTGTTCACAGCACGGTCGCTACGTGACTTTGCACCGTTGTTGTAGGGAGTGTAGTCTACAGGAACCTCACCAACTTCGAATGTGAACTCACCCGAGAATGCATCGCCGTTGCTTGCACGTGTGATAAGTCCCTCGGGGATAACAAGGGTATATTCACCCTCCTCAACGATAGTACTCGAAAGTGTGATTGTAAGGACGTTCTCTGCAACAACATAGTTGCTGATGCCGCTTGCTACGCTGTTGTCCTTCTTGAGCTTCATTGCTGTCGTAGCGTAGGGATCGAACTCACCTGCAATTGCGCTGTTGAATGTAAGGATAATCTCGCTCAATGACTCAACGATGCTTGCGGGCTCTGCACTTACAACCTCAAGCGGATCGGGAGTCATAACCTTGAAGTTAATCTCGCCTTTGTATGCTGCGCCGTCAGCCTTGCGTGTGATAAGACCCTCGGGAATAACGAGTGTGTACTCACCGGGAGTGTTCACCTTCTGTGCAAGTGTAACGGTGAGTGTAGCGCCCTCTGTTGTATAGTTAGATATACCGCATACAACATTGTTGCCCTGCTTGAACTTCATTGCTGTCGTAGCGTAGGGGTCGAACTCACCTGCAATTTCGCTGCTGAAAGTGATTACGAGAGTCTCAAGAGCCTCTACCTGCTTGTTGGGGTTTACACTCACTACCTCAAAAGGGACCTGTGTAGGGTCGGCGTTGACACCGTCAAATGCAAACACTGAGCTTGCGGGAAGTGTAACTGTGAGCTGCTGGTCAATGTCAATTGCAACGCCCTCTGTCAAACCAGCAAGAGCATCCTGTACCTTGAACGACTTGTTGAGGATAATGGCGCCCTTGATGTTCGCGGGAATCTCAAGAGCCTGGCGCAATGTGAATGTGTAGTTCTTCTGTGTGCTGTTACCGTTACGGATAGCAAGTGTAGCCTTTGCGCCGTTCCAAGAAGCCCAACCGTAAACCTCGTGTGTGCTGCCTGTCCAGGGGTTACCGCCTACCCAGTGTGCATCGGGCAGTACGTCGGCATTCTTTTTCTGCCAAGCGATACACTCGGCAAGATCCTCCCAGAGCTTACCGTTGTTGATGCTGTTCATCAAAGCGTAGTCGTTGTAGAGCTCAACCATACCCGAACCGCAAACGAATGCGCAACGCATCTCGCGGAGAGCAGCCTCGTATGTCATGTTCTTTGATACTGCGCCATACTGTGAAAGGATGAATCCGTGGGTCATCAATGTGTTGATGGGGCAGAGGGGTGAGTTGCTTACGTAGTTCTGGTAAACAAGACGGTCGCGGTAGGTAATCCACTTTTCGCGGTCGATGCTGTTGTTACCAGCTTCGCCGTAGTCGTTCTCCTGTCTCCAAGTAGCGTCGGTAATCTGGTACCAGAAGGGGCTTGCCCAAGTACCTACTGTTGTGTTGAAGAAGATGTCCTCGCGGAGCTCCTCGCGTACATAGCGCTCGAGGCGGATGATACCCTCGGCATTCTCGTTACCTGTGTCACCTGCGTCGGGGCCTGTTGCCGAGAACTGAGCCGAGATACCGTCGAACTTGAAGAACATATAGTTGTCGGTGCTGCGGTTGAAACCGTCCTGTCCGTCCTGGTTGCATACAAGGTTGTATGCTGCATCCTTGAATACCTGATAGTATGCAGGGTTAGAGAGCTGCATACCGCCCTGGTTGCTCCAGTAGCTGCGACGATGGTTACCGCTACCGCCATAACCTCCGACAGGGCCTAACCAAGCACCGATGCCGGCGCCCATCTCCTTAGCAAGAGAAGACATGTCGCGCATCTCGTTGGGGAATCCCTTGTGGAATGTCCAAGTACCGTAGTTGTCCCAACCGTCGTCAATGATGAATGCTGCAGGACCTTCGCCATATTTGTCGAAGAAGTTGCTCTTCCAGTTCTCGAGTACGTTGAGTACCTGTGCAGCTGTCATATTTGTGTGCTCCTGTCCGGGAGAAGCGTTGTTGCGGTCGATGTTGAGCTCGTACCAGCTGATATAGCAGGGGAATGCTCTCCAGGGCACTGCACGCTCTCGCTCGCTGTATGCGAGGAATGAACGGCGCTTCTGTGTATCGCGGATGTTTGCCTCAGCCTGCTTGCCGTCCTGTGCAATAAGACCTACAACAGCGCCAACCTTCCAAATCTCGCCTGCTGCAAGGGTAGTGTTGCGGCTCCAACGGCCCTGGATACCTACGATTGCAGTGTTTACAACAGCACCCTCTTTAGCTTCGTAGATGTTTACTGTTACGTTGCTTGAAGCGTCGATTGACTCGCTGAGGTCCTCAACGAAGATACGGATTGTATATGTATCGTCGTAGGGAGCTGTGAATGTGAATGTGTTGCCTGAGTGCTGACCGCCGGTGAAACCGCTGTGGTAGTCGTTTGCTGCCACGCCGCCTGTTACGTCAACGATGTCGGCACCGCCAAGGTTAAGTCTGTGGTTACCGCTTGTGTACTTCACCTCAATCTGAACCTTCTGGTCCTTCTTGAGTGTGATGTTCTTCATCTCGTATGAAAGAACGTTGGGGAAGCTTGCGCCTGTAGCCTCTGTTACACGGCCAGGAACGCTACCCTCGGCAACCTGCTTCCAAGAGCTTGCTGTGAGTGACTCCTTCTTTGTGTCGATGAGTTCCCAGGGGTCTGACTCGCCCGATGCCTCGCCTACAGTGTTGTATGCTGTAGGAGTCTCAAGACCTGCGAATATCTTGTTGCTCACCAATGTTGCACCACGTGTGTTGCCCACTACCTTGGGTGTAGAACCTGCAGCCTCGGTATCCACGTTGTAGATCATAGGAATCACGTTGTACATATCAACGTTGTCGATACCTGTGAGCTCCATCTCGGTGCGGATATAGTGGCTGCCGTCGCGCAATACTGCACGCCATACAATCTCTACCTTGGTTCCTTTGTATGTGTACTCGTAGTTTGCAACAATCTGCACACCTGCAAAGTGCTCAGCGCCACCGATAGCGTAGGGATTAGCCGAGAGAACCTCGGTGTCGACGCTCTTCAATGTCATAGCCGATGCGGGTACATTGTCACCCGAGCCGAATGCTACTGTAAAGGGCTCAGTTCCTGCAACAAGGTCCATTGCCTTTGAGCCTGCGAAGTAAAGGGCGTTGCCCAACTTCATCCAACTTGCAGCAAGCACGTTGTTCTTTATTGTGTAAACGTTGTTGTCAGCGTCGATTGATGCAGCACCCACATTGTCCTGCTGTTTGGGGTATACCCAAGCATTCTCATAGGGCTGGCAGTCGGCCTGAGCGGGGAGCATAGCCACGTTTACGGTAATTGTGTTGTTTACGTCGTCAACCGATACTGCTGCAAACATTCCATCGGGAACAGTAACAGAGATAGTGCTCTTGTCAATTGAACCCTCAACGGTGATTGTTGAGCCGTCGGTGTATTCAACGCCGCCGATTGTGAGTGTAACACCCTCGGGTACGTGGATTGTGTAGGTGCGCTCTGCAATTACATACTCGGCGAATGTGTAACGGCTACCGCCATCTTTTGAACCATTGTCGGTCCAGAGGCCTAGTGAAACGCCTGAGCAAGCTGCGACACCACCAAAATAGTTCAGATAGATAGCCTGTGCGCTACCAGCTGTTGTGTAGGGCGAAATCTGATAGTTGTCATCGGCATAGTTGTCAAGTTTGAAGTAAGTACCCTCAACCTTGCTGTCGCTGAGCTTAACAAAGCCAGCACCGGTGGGATAGCTCGACTTCTTGTCATAGGTAAGCCACTTCTTGCCGTTGTAGCTGTAGATGTAGTAAGCACCGTTAACGCCGTCTACCGCATAGAATGCGAAGAGGCCGTTGTCGGCGTCACCCTCAACCGGAGTAGTAGTGGGACTTACATACGCGCCATTACCGCTCACCATTGTGTAGACGTGCTCCGGCTTGCCTTTGTCGGGCGTAGTAGACGAAGCTGTCACCTTGTCGGCGTATACCTGTGTCGAGAGACACAATGCTGCCAACAGTAATGAGAAAAATTTCTTCATAAGTTAATAATTTGGGTTAGTATTAAAATGATATTCATTCTTGCAATGATATAGCTGTTGGCCTAAAATGGAATTTCTCCAACGGATGTGCTATCCTGGACAAAAGTGAAGGAACTAAAATCACTGTATATAGAGATACTTCGCTTTGCTCAGTATGACAAGACACACCGGGTCAACACCTGCTATTGTTTCCATAATTCTTGCAATAATATACTTTATAGTATATTAGCCATAAATTATGCAAATGTATCATAAAAAAAATTCCCTCCCTCTGTGTATTCTGTTAATTAGTGTTAATGGGGTTTGTTAATGAGAGGCAGCGGCGGGTTGTTACCACTTTTTCAGGGTGTATGTGCGCTCCTGGCTCTGCATTATGAGTGTCTCCTTGCTCAGTGTGACGATGGTGAATGCGGTGCTGTCGCTGTAGAGGTGGAACTCTCTCAGCATCTGCAGTGTGGCGGGATATTCTTCGAGCGGAAAGCGGTGGAAATTGCTCATAGAAAGGCTGTTGCCGTTGTAATCGAGCTCGCCAAGAAAGCGTACGGGCTGCTCCTCGTCGTAGTATTTTCCCACTTGTGACAGGTGGCGCTGGAACGAGTAGAATACCTGCTGGGGAAAGGTTGTGCTGTCGGGGTACTGCACGCTCACGAGCCTCCACATTCCGTCGAGGTCGCCGTTGATATACACCTTGTCGCAGGCTGCAAGTGCGAGTGTGAGAAGCAGCAGGGATATTGTCTTTTTCATCTTTTTCTTATTTTATTGATATGACGCGGGTTAAGCTGAGCATAGCGCCGGTGTTCTCGCCAATGAACGTGCTCTTGTCGTAACCAATTGATATTGAAGCTGCCCAGGGATTTTTTTCGGGCGCATAAACAAACTCGGCAAGCAGTGATGTGCTGTAGGCTTTTTGCGTAAGCGGGTTGGTGTATGTTCCCCAATTCTCGCTGTACGTGTATTGTACTCTGTATGCGATGGGCAGCCAACCCTCAAATGTGCCGTTGATACCTATGTTGTGTGCCTTCAATCGGTTGCTCTTGAAATGCATTGCACCGCTTTTGTTGTATATGGGCGATATTACAAGCGGGTTGCCCATACCCATTCCCCAGTGATGCCAGCCGGGATATATGCCGTGGTTGTAGTAGTTGTCCACTCCGTCCATCTGCTCGTCGAAATTCACGCTGGGGTCGTGGTAAAGAGCGCCGCTCTGGTCGTAGGTGTTCAGATACTCGTATTGCACGGCTCTTATGAATGATGCGAAATTGCTCTTGTTCTTTACTCTTACCCCCAGCATAATATCCTTCCACGGATAGTATATTACTCGTCTTTCGCCCTCTCTGTTGCTTTGATACTCAAAGAAAAAGAGCTGCGAGAAGTCCTCAAAAAGATGCTCGCCGTAGAGCGTCACCTCCAACGGCTTTGTATGCAGGGTAAGCGCCGCGTGCCAGCTTCCTGTTTGGTTGCCCGAAATGTTCGTCTGTTCGTCGAGTGGGGTGTCGTCGCCTCCGCTCAACGGTATTAAGGCTTTCAGATAGTCCTTGGGCTTGCGGGGCATAGATACCACGTGTCCGCTGCCGTGTGTGTAAATGTCTCCTCCGAACTGCGAGTACAACTCCAGTCCTCCTTCGAAAGTGAGCGGGAAGCGCTCCTTTTTGCCTATCTTTATGAAAGCGGCTTTGCTATGGTACAGAATGTTCTTGCCGTATCGTGCGATGGGGTTGTTACGCGTGTGCTCTTCCTGGAAATTGTCGTCACTGAAACGTCCGTAAGCAATGTGGCCCCGTATGTGCAGCCATCTGTTTGTGCCTGGGAAAGGAATATATTCGGGAATCTCTATGCGTACCTGCGGGATGGGACGGCTGTTGCCGCTGTATGTCAATCCTCCGGTGCCTAGCTCTGTTGTATGTAGGGCGTAGAGGTGTGGGTAAAGGGTGTTTACTTTGTTGTCGGCAAAATGGCTGCCGTCGAATATGCCGGTATCGGTCTTTCCCTCGCCAAGGCGCTCCTTGCTGCCTATGCTCAGTGTGAGCCAGCGCCAGCTGAGTTCGGCAAATGCCTGCTGCACAAACAGTTGGCTTGTGTGGTTGCTGTTGATAGTAAAGTCGGCAGTTGCGTTGTAGCGCCAGTCTCCTTTGCTGCCGAACGTACCTTTATATGTACCGCCCGTGCGAAGGTAGCCGCTGCTTGTCTCTGTAGATACTACTCCCTGACGCAGCGCAGTGAGCCAATAGGGGGCATAGTCTCCGCTTGATGCAACACAGCTTGTTTGTGCAAAGATACTCAGTGTGTCGCTGCCTTGTGCCTTTGCTGTTGACGTAAAAAATGCTGCGAGCAATAAAAATATAAGTCGTTTCAGTAATTTCATTCTATATACCTTTTGTCGGGTGCTAAATTACTGCTTTTTTTATCTGCTTGCAAATATTCTCTTTCTCTTTGTGGTTTTGTGCTACTCTTGTATATGACAAAAAAAAGCAATGCTTTGTAGCACTGCTCCTGTTTGTGTGTATGTGGAGTTAATCTTCCAGCTCGCAGCCGGTGAAATAAAAATCCTTCTCGGCAACCTCCTTGCTGAAGCAGTAGAAAGTGAGCTCGCCCGTAGAACATATTGTCCCCTCGTGCGATATTGTGGCCTCTATGAATACAAAGTTGCGCTTCACCTCCTTTACGCGTGCACGTACCTCTATCTTGAAGTCCTTTCCCGTAGGTACGGGTTTCTTGTACTTTACGTTGAGGTTGGTTGTCATTCCCGATGTCTGGAATTTGCGCGATATGAGCCAGCCCGCGCTCTCGTCCATTATGGTTGCCTGTATTCCGCCGTGCAGGGTGTTCATCCAACCCTGGAAATTGTCGTCGGGTGTCCAGTATGATACAATGTCATCTCCATCTTCGTAAAACTCCATTTTAAGACCGCAGGGGTTTGTGGGTGAGCACGCAAAGCAGTTGTAGCCTTTGTCGGTAAGGGGTATCCAGGGGTTTTTTATTTTCTTCATCTTTCTACGATTCTATTTTTTTTGACTGATTATAAAGGGAAATAAAGTTTCTTCTCTTTGGCTTCCTCGGGGAATAGTTTTTCGAATTCCTTTGTCAGTGCCTCTATTTCGGGAGCAAGATTATCAATTTCCTCCTGCTTGTTTTCTCTTACGGCTGTGGCTATCGTTTTGAGTATCTTTTCAAGGCGGTGGCAATTTGTCCCTTTCTCGGGCGACCAGAATTCGGCGGTGTAGACTCCGTGATAGTACAGCAGTTCGTAGGTTGTTCCGTCCAGCCCGACTGGTGCTGCAAAATAGGACGAAGTGAATACTGCTGCAAAAAACAGTTTCTTTATCTCCCTTGCCGTTTCTCGCGAAACTGGGCAGCGGTATTCTGTTATCTTTACACCTGCTTTTTTCTCTTCGGGTGTTGTGTGTTCGCCATTATAGAAATACCAGATGTTCTCGTTTGATACATTGAGCACAATTTCCGATTTTGACTTGTCGTAGTAGCAGCCCGTATTGCCGTAGAACGAGGGGCTTATAGTAAAAGCAAAATCGCCCAACTCCCGGTTGTTAAGCAAAAGGGAATCTCTTTTTGCTTTATATTGGTTGAGTGTGCTTTGTGAGTTGTCTCTTCCTGTCGGGTACAGTCTGTTCTGTGCTTTGCTCTCAAGAGAGAAGCTGATTCCTAATATAATAAGGAAAAAAGCGATTAGATCTTTCGGTTTCATAAGCGCATGAATCAATAAATTGGTTCAGAAGCTGTTTGAATTTCTAAAAAACTTAACGATATAAATTTAAACAGCTTCTCAAATGTAGTGATTATTTATTAATATGACGCAATGCTTGCAGTTTTTAAATGTGATTATAGATGATATTTGCTTAAAGTGTACAGGAATAATAAATAATAATCAAGAGAATAGAAGGCTGCCGGTTTTGCTGCAGTGAATGATATTGGCGGAAATAAAATCGTTTAATGGATTTCCCTTGCCGGACGAATGTGTTTCCTGTGTGTTTGCCTTAGGCTTATACATATCCTTCAAATTGTGCCTATTTCGAGTGCTTGCCATATTGGCTCTCTTTCATATTATATGTAATGCAATAAATATTATAAATAATAAAAATTTCCATAATTGAAGTTTGTCAGCCAAGATGAAGGTTTGTGGTTCAGGGCTTTCATCTGTTCGGGGATTTCGTTAAGCGCTGTTCCGTCGTCCAATAGCTTCCTTAATGTGGCAAACATTACCTCGTTTGCTTCATCAATGTGATGTTGCAGGGTGATGATTCCATATTCCTCTGCTTCTTTTACGTCGGATATTATCATTCCAGAAAATAATCCACGCAACCCTTCCTTGCGTGCGAATTTGTCGGCATGACACCATATCCCGATGATGTTGCCGCCGTGACGGCGCAAGTGGTATGCGTGGGGATGGCCTACTATGATGCGGTCAAACTCAGGCACGCTGTCGTCGGTGCGGGAAAACAGTCCAATGTCAGAACCGTGTCCCAAAAGCATGATGCGTTCGCGTTGAGGAGAATGATGCAATAAGTGCTCAATTTCGCGTTTGCTCATATTCTGGTCGGCGATTTTCGATTCCGTTCCATTGTATAGGCAGCTGAGGAATGATGTCGTAATATCGGTGGGGTGTATGACTAACATAGATTTGCATTTTAAGTATTTGTTGATTCTGCGGTTTGCTTTTGATTATATAGAATTCACTTGTAGTGAGAATCTATCAATAAAAGTGATGCAAGCCTAAAACAGGCTTCTTCACAATTTCAACAAATGCTTTTGCGGAGAGTTGCAACGCAAGGAGCAAAGCATTCAGAGCGCAACTCAGAGGTTGACAGATTAAAAATTCTTCCTTTATAGATTAACCAAGCTTTTTGCGTAGCCCCCCAGACTTTGCAGGTGAGCCGACTTTGCAGGTGAGCCGTAAGCTGTAATCCATGGTTGATGCTTGCGAAAAAAAAAGGAGACATCTAAAAGATGTCTCCTTTGTACGCCGTCAGGGACTCGAACCCTGGACCCATTGATTAAGAGTCAATTGCTCTACCAACTGAGCTAACAGCGCATTTACGTTGCTTTCGCTGAATTGCGTTGCAAAGGTACTGCTTTATTTTGAATTGGCAAATTTTTGGGCAATAAAATTGCGCTCGGACAGTAAATTTTTATAAAATAATAGTTCTGTTGGGTGGGTAGTGTGTGAAATTTATGTATAATGATAAAAAGATATTAAAAATGTACGCCTGTTTGTCTCGTAACTAAATTTTTTAGTTGGATAAAGAAAATAAACTAAATAAAATTTGTGTGTAACTAAAAAATATAGTTTATTTGCGCTGTGAACAATAGGTAACGGATTGCCTTTGCGTTCCGCCAGGTTATATGAGTTAATGTGATATAAAAATATTGTAATCATGAAAGGACTTACTAAGCGCGAAGAGGAGGTTATGAATATCTTGTGGACAAACGGTCCGCTTTTTGTAAAGGAGATGCTCGCTTTTTTCGATGAGCCGAAGCCGCACTTCAATACCGTGTCGACAATTGTGCGCGGATTGGAGGAAAAAGGGTTCATAGGACACAAGTCGTTCGGACCTACCTATCAATACTTTGCACAGATAAGCGAGGAGGAGTATGGCAGGCACACTATAAAAAGTGCGGTAGGAAAGTACTTCAATAACTCCTATCTCAATGTCGTGTCGTCGCTCGTGGAGGAGGAGCAGATATCGATAGAGGAGCTCAAGGAGCTTATTGAAAGAGTACAGAAGCAATAATCTGCTGCTTTTATCAGCGAGTTTGTTTGATGCGGTTAATTGGTAAAATAGATATTCTATGTCTGAGTTTGTAATATATCTTATAAAATCGTCGCTGTTGCTCTCGGTGGGTGTGGCGTTGTTTATGCTGCTGATGAAGGGCGATACTTTTCATCGGTTCAACCGCCTGCTGTTGCTGATGCTCACAGTGCTGTCGCTCGCGGTTCCGGCTCTTCGCTTCTCGGTTGCATCGCCAATGGCGCGTTTCTCCTCTATGATTGAAGAGATTGTAAATGGTGCCGATGAGCCTGTGTCTGCTCCCGTTGTTGTGTATGACTGGGGTGAGCCTATTATGGCGCAGGTTGTTACGGGCAATGAGGCTGTTACCGCTCCCTCGCTGTGGCAACGGGTGACCTCGTTCGATGCCCTGCATTGGGTGCTTGCAGTGTATGTTTCTGTTGCATTGTTGCTTGCTGTACGCTTGCTGTATATGTATATGCGTGTTGTGGAAATATTGCGCTTCGGTAAACGCGAAGAGGCTGCCTTGTATAATATAAAGGATAAGGGCATAAGGCTTGTTGTGCACGACAGACGATATAAGCCTTTCAGTTGGTTCGGTTGGGTTTCAATCTCGCGTACCGACATTGCGGAGTGTGGAAACGAAATACTCCTGCACGAGGCTGCGCACGTAAAGTGCGGGCACTCATTCGACATTCTTTTTGCCGACCTTGTGATTGTTCTGCAATGGTTCAATCCTATGGCCTGGATTATGAAGAGTCTGTTGAAAGATATTCACGAATATGAAGCGGATAGCGCGGTGTTGGCTGCCGGCGTCGATGCCAAGAGCTATCAGCTGCTTATTATAAAAAAAGCCGTTGGCGCAAGGCTCTACTCAATTGCCAACAGCTTTAATCACAGTTTAACCAAAAAACGTATCACTATGATGTGTAAAGAAAAATCAAGTTTGTGGCAATGTACAAAGGCTTTGTACATATTGCCGTTGGCGGTTGTTGCCGCCTGTACCTTCTCGTCGCCTCAGAATGCGACCAGTGACAAAGGTAGTGAAAAAGTTGTAAACGGCGAAGTGTCAGCAGTTGATTCTGATGCAGAACTTGTTTATCAGATTGTAGAACAGCAGCCCGAGTATCCTGGTGGAACTGCCGAGCTTATGCGTTATTTGATGAAAAACATCAAATATCCCGCTGAGTCGCGCCAGAGAAATTCTCAGGGAAAAGTATTTGTTGGCTTTGTCATTAAAAAGAACGGTTCTATTGGCGATGTTGACGTTGTAAAGACGTCGGGCGATGACCTTTTGGATGCCGAGGCTATGCGTGTTGTGAAAGCTATGCCTGCGTGGGTTCCTGGCAAGCAGGGAGGCGAGAATGTGAACGTGCGCTTTACATTGCCTGTCATATTCCGTTTGCAGGGCGAGAATGTCCCCGCATCTCCCTCGATGAACAGTGCTGTCGATTCCGATAATTCGCTCCCCGAGGTTTCAGCCGTGTCATACGCCGATGAGAACAATGAACACGCTTATCAGGTGGTTGAGGTGCAGCCCGAATTTCCTGGTGGAATGAATGCGCTGATGGCTTTTATGCGCGATAATATGAAGTATCCCGATGAGTGCCGTAAGAACAACATTCAAGGCAAGGCATACGTGCGTTTTGTTGTTGCAAAAGACGGTGCCATACGCGACGTTGAGGTTGTAAAATCGGCTGGTAACGACCTTTTGGACGCCGAGGCTATGCGCGTTGTAAAGGCTATGCCCGCGTGGATTCCCGGCAAGCAGGATGGCGAGAATGTGAATGTCTACTATACTTTGCCTGTTGTGTACCGTCTGCAGTAAGGTTTGATACTCCTTGCAAAGGATAGATACTGTGTGTCCCGACTGTCTCTCTTGGCAGTCGGGACTTTTTATCAGATATTCTTGATGTAGGTATGGCGTTGATGCCTGTCCTGAAAAAAATGTTGTGCTTTCTTGCAGAAAGTGTGCAGCTTGGGGCTGTTTGTAAATAATATTGTCTAATATTGCATCGTAGTATATGATTTGCAGGATAGTCTATTCCGATAAAATTATAGTTATGAAAATACGCCAATTCTTTATTGCTGCCTTATTCTTCGTAGTGCTTATATCCCTTTCTGGGATGCAGACTGTGCAGGGTGCTAATGGCTATAATGTAAAAAGTGATAATGTGTTGCGCTTTTACCGCATTGCAATCCCGGTAACTAACTCTTCATTCGAGAGGAATTTCGGTTGCGACTACAACTCGGTACTGCGCTTTTGGGATGAGTGTGAGCTCTATCTCAACAGGGCATTCCTTTCGTTGGGCTTCTGTTTCGATGTTATAAGAGACCAGGTGCTTGTGATGAAGGAGGATAACCTTATAGACGAGAATTATTACAATGCAGTATCGTACGGAACGGTGCTGCTCGACGAGGTTGTGGGAACGGAGAACTACGATATTGGAATGTGGGTTGCCTATCGTCCCGAATACAGCGAAAATACAGGACTCTCGATAGAGGGCGGTGCTTATGCAGCAAGAACAAAGGCGTCGGGCTATGCAGTGCCCGATACCTGGGTGGTAGCACACGAGGTGGGACATCTTTTCGGTGCCGACCACACGTTGGACGGAACTCTTATGGATGTTGGGGGCGATTTCTTCTCGCCCGAGTCGATAGAGCGCATACGGCGCTGCAATGTGGAGCGCAACAGTGCATATTATTCCAATAGCGAGCGTACTACTCTTGTCGGCAGCAATAATGGCGGCAATTACGTATATGGTGTAAAAGTACAGAATACGGCTCCTCGGTTTGACGGTGCTGCAATGAAGTCCCTCTATCGTGTGCCGCAGGGTGCTTGTCTCTCGTTCAATTTGTTTGTTGACGATGCCGAGGGCGATAATCTGAACTACGCTGCGGTGGGCGACTGTTTTGCAGCCGTTGCTCCGTCGGAAAATTATGTCATTGATTATGCTCCGTCGTACGTTGCCGATATCTATTACGATGACTATTACATTGTGTGGGGGACAGATATTCCGTCGATGAACGTCGGCAGCTACGATATATCCTTTGTCGTAAATGATTGCCCAGCCGATTGTTCCTTCCGTTACAGCGATATACTCGATGCTCCGTTCTACAGCCTGTACAGCGTGTGGAACGCTACTGTGCAGATTGTTGCGGGCACGGCGTTCGAGACCTCGCTTTATCCGCAAAAGGAGGTTTACGCTGCGGGAGAGGAAGTTACGGTTGAGTGGGGCGTGAACAGGGGCTGTTTCGGCGAAAGTACCCGCTTGCGCATTCTCTTGTCCGATGATTATGGAAAGAGTTACAAGTATATCCTTGCAACGGATGTCCCTGCGCTGGACGGTATGTGCAAGGTTATTATGCCCGATGTGAACATAGGAGAGGTTGAAGCCGATTTTGATACGGCTCTACGCACTATGAGGGGCGGAGTAATACGAGTCGAGGAGATTGGAGGCGTTGCCTTTACTCTTAGCGAGTGCTCTCCGCACAAGGGTGGAGGATTTCTGCTCCTGGGCGCTACGGGTGTAGGTGAGACTTCCTGTGACGAACGGCAAGAGGGGAGTTTCGACACTGCGGGGCACAGGCTGTATGCTCCCCGAAAAGGAATAAATATAAAAGGTGGAAAAAAGTTCCTTTACAACTCCACAAGTACCCGCACGTTCAACTGTCTTCCTGTGAGATAGTTGGGAACGGCAAAATTGTTGTTGTAGATGTCGCTCACCCAATAGTACGAGTTCACGTTGTTTATTCCCAGCAGGTTGAACGCGTCTATGCCCAACCATATATTCTTTATATACTGGTAAACGCCTGTGCGGTAGATGTTCTCGCTGTTGTCGAGCATTCTGTAGGACATTCCTATGTCTACGCGTTTGTAGGCGGGTGCACGGAAAGTGTGCTTCTCGCGTCCCGTGTGCGGTGGCCCGAAGGGCAGTCCGTCGGCATATACTCCGCGAAGGCTCATCTTCCATTTGTCGGTGCCGGGGAAAAAGTCGGTAAAGTATAGCGAGGCATTGAATGTCTGGTCGGTGGGACGGGGCAGCCAGCCGCTGTCTCTTATTTTCTCTTTTGTGTCCATTATGGAGAATGTAATCCAAGAGTCGGCACCCGGGACAAACTCGCCGAACAGTTTCAGGTCTATTCCCGTGGCGTATCCTTTGGCGCAGTTCTCGCCATAGTACACAATGCGCACGTTGTCTACATTGTAGGGGATAATGTTGTCGAGCTTCTTGTAGTATGCCTCGGCTGTGAACTTGAAGGGGCGGTCGAGCATCTTGAAATTGTAGTCGTACCCCAGTACAAAATGTATCGAGCGCTGCGATTTTATATTCTTGTTGAGTACCACGGTGGTTGTTCCTGCGGTTGTCACTGTGTCGCGCAGCTCCTTGAAGAAGGGTACCTGATAATATACGCCAGTAGCGAAGCGCAGCGTCATATTGTCGTTGAATTTGGGAATAAGGCCCACCGAGGCGCGGGGCGACACCAGAAACTCATTGTTCCAGTCCCAATGCGAGAGGCGCAGGCCAGCATTCACCGATACTACTCCTATGCTGCTGCTGAACTTGTATGTATCCTGTATGTAGCCTTTTATGTGGTTGCTGTTGGTGCTTGTCCTCGACTTTAGGCTGTATATGGGCACAAGGGTGTTGCCCGTGTGCGGGATATTGTATCCGGCAGAGTCGCGCATCTCCCACTCGCGCTGGTTGTCGCTCACGTGCTCGCCTTTCCATTGTATGCCCCAGCGCAGGTCGTGCGCGCCCAGGAAGTGCACTCCGCTCAGCGAGAGTGTCTGCACGTCGGCCTCCAGATAGTTGCGTGCGTGTTCCATATATCGTCCCACGCTCATATTCTCGTCGGCGTTTATGTCGTCTATCCAATATTCGCCTATGATGTCGTATGTCTCCTCTTCCCTTGTGCTGAAAGCCGAGCCCTGCAGCGAGAGGCGGTTGTACTCGTCTATGGTGTAGTTGAGCGAGAGTGAACCGAAGAGGGTGTTGAATGCATCTTTTTCCCAGCCGCCGAAATATACCTTGAACTCCTTGGCGTTCTCCATTGTACCGAATGTGGTGCTGCGGTCGCTCGGGGTGAAACGGTAGTCGTTGCGCGATATGTTTCCTATGAAGCTGAGGCTGAGCTTCTGCGTGGGACGCCACTCAAGGAAAGTCTGATAATCGAGAAACTTGGGCTCATACTCGCCTTTTGTGTCGAGTGTGCCGAGCAGGTAGCTGTTGGTCTTGTAGCGTAGCGAGTTCGAGAAACTGAATTTGTTGTTTCCTGTGCCTATGTATATGCTCCCGCCAAGAAGGCTCGCCGATACTGTGCCCTCGAATGCTTTTGGACGGCGGTAGGTGATGTCGAGCACCGACGATATCTTGTCGCCATATTTAGCCTCGTAGCCTCCTGTGGAAAAGGCTATAGAACCAACCATATCGGGGTTGAGGAAGCTCAATCCTTCCTGCTGTCCTGCACGTATGAGCAGCGGACGGTAAATCTCTATTCCGTTGACATACACGCTGTTCTCGTCGAAATTTCCTCCGCGTACATTGTACTGCGAGCTTAGTTCGCTGTGCGAACTTACACCTGCCTGTGTCGATATTATAGCCTCTACGCCGTTGCCGCTCGCGTCGGGTGACAGGCGCAGCTGCTCGGGTGCCTTAATCTGCTGCGTGCTTCCCATCTGACGCTGCTCGTCGGTAATCTCCACTCCTTGCAGCTTGTAGTCCATCGGCGGCAATGTGACGTTTACAACCACGGTGTCCTGCGGGTTGCGCAGCGTGCGCTTGCGTGTCTGGTAGCCAAGCATCGAGTAGGCAATGACAAGGCTGTCGCTGCTCTCGCAACTGAAAATGTAGTATCCCTTAAGGTCGGTAACAGTGCCTGCGGCCTGTCCCTCGGCCTTTACGTTTGCAATTTCTATAGGGTTGTGCGCTGTGTCTGTCACGCGGCCTTTTATTGTGACCTTCTGTGCGAAACAGCCAAAGGCAATGAGCAGTACGGATATGGATGCTATATATCTTTTTATATTGTTCATTTATCTCTTTCTTGAATATAATATGTCTATAACGTAAAAAAAACGGTAAACGTATGTTGTAGCAATTATTTTATGCGAAAAAGAAATATTGTTGTATCTTCGCGGCATAAAACTGTTTACCGTTAAGAAGCTGTTTTAAATTTATATCGTTAAGTTTTTTATAGGTCAAAAGTGAAATGTTTTATTATTTTTCGAGGGCGCGTAGCGGGCTACGTAACCAATAAAAAGAAGAAAACAGGCAATTTTGAACATAAAAAACAACGAAATAACGGCTTCCAATATTAGAAAAACTTTTTTTAGAAATTTAAACAGCTTCTAATTATGGACGAGAAAAAAGAGGATATATACATATTGGCGATAGAGTCGTCGTGCGACGATACATCGGCTGCGGTGATGCGTGGCGATACTGTGCTTTCGAATGTGACGGCAAGCCAGGCGGTGCACGAGCAGTATGGCGGCGTTGTGCCCGAGCTTGCGTCGCGTGCGCACGAGCTTAACATTGTTCCTGTGGTCGATGCAGCGCTCAAGAGAGCGGGCGTGAAGAAAGAGGAACTCAGTGCCATAGCGTTTACACGCGGTCCCGGTCTTATGGGCTCTCTCCTTGTGGGCGTGTCGTTTGCCAAGGGACTTGCCGCGTCATTGGGGATACCTATGGTCGAGGTCAATCATCTTCAGGGACACATATTGGCGCATTTCATCAAGGAAGATGGAGTGGAGCACAAGTCGCCAGAGTATCCCTTCCTGTGCCTTATGGTGTCGGGCGGAAACTCGCAGATAGTGAAGGTGAACAGCTACGACAATATGGAGATTATAGGGCAGACGATAGACGATGCTGCGGGCGAGGCAATGGACAAATGCGCCAAGGTGATGGGTCTGGGCTATCCCGGCGGTCCTGTCATCGACCGTCTGGCGCGCGAGGGCAATCCAAAATCGCACACATTCAGCAAGCCTCATATTCCTGGGCTCGACTACAGTTTCAGTGGATTGAAGACCTCGTTCCTTTATACCTTGCGTAAGCTTGTGGCCGAGGACCCCGATTATGTTTCCAAGAATTTGAACGACCTTGCAGCTTCGTTTGAGGCTACGGTGGTGGAGATTCTTATGGATAAGCTGTATAAGGCTACCAAGATGCTGAAAATCAAACGTGTGGCACTCTCGGGAGGTGTGTCGGCGAATACGGCACTCAGACAGGCATTCCACGATTATGCGAAGCGTTACGGCTGGGAAATCTTCATCCCCAAGTTCGGCTTTACCACAGACAATGCTGCAATGATTGGTATTGTGGGCTATCATAAATTCCTTGACAAGGATTTCTGCACAATGGACAAGCCTGCATTCTCGCGCACTACAATATAAAATAAAATATGGATGCGGAACTGAAGGCTCTTGCCCGGGAGGTGAACAGCCGTTTGCGTGAGCTGGGGCTTACGCTTGCTACTGCCGAGAGCTGTACGGGCGGTACGGTGGCTGCTGCAGTGACATCGGTGCCTGGCAGTTCGGATGTGTTCAACGGTGCGGTTGTGGCCTATTCTAACAATGTCAAGAATGTGGTGCTTGGTGTCCCGGTCGAGGTTATAGAGAAGAACGGTGCAGTGAGCAGTGCGGTGGTCGAGGCTATGGCTGCGGGTGTCCGCCGGTTGACGGGTAGCGACTGCGCTGTGGCAACGTCGGGAATTGCAGGTCCAGGTGGAGCGACTGCCGATAAGCCTGTAGGTACAGTGTGGGTGGCTGTAGATGTACGAGGTTCTGTGTCAACGCACCTTTTGCAGTTAAAAGACGAAGGGAGGGAAATTAATATTTGCACATCTGCAAAAAATGTATTATCTTTGCTGCTCGAAAAACTGACGTAGGGCCAGTGTTGGATTTTATTCCCCTCGGTGCACTCTTCTTTACTGATAATAAAGAGGAAATAATAGGGTGCAGTGCGGGAGTAAAATTAATATATTTAAGAATAATTCAAAATAAATGCTTTTTTGCTTGCACGATATGAGTAAAATTTATATCTTTGCACGCTGTTTTAAGTAAGCATACAAGAATAAAA
>JAFYSC010000158.1 GCA_017546635.1 Bacteroidaceae bacterium
AAAACAAGGAAAAGCTATAAAAATCATCTTCAAAAATCCACGATTCCAATAACAACAAATTAAGGTCACCATAATTGAGCGACCTTGATAAAAAAAGAGTGCGCCGCAATTTTGCGGCGCACTCATACAGTTATTAACGAAGCCCAAAAATCACTTTATAAGGACCTTCTTTCCGTTTACAATATAAATGCCTCTTGTAAGGTTCCTGCTGTCTGTTATACGCTGACCCTTGAGGTTGTAAACTTCATCATTTTCGAGGTCAATATCCACACTGTCGATACCTGTTGTATCTACTATGTATCTACCAGTGATTACAATATCCTCGGCCGGCATTGTATCAGGTACACCACTCCAACCGCTGAATATGTAACCGCTCTTCTCGGGAGGATTGGGCAGTGTGATTTCTGCGCCATATTTAACGGTCTTTGTATCGAATACCTCTCCGTCGATGACAAATGTCACCTTGTAGCTGTTCACGCTGAACAGGCCTGTGACGGTTACGTCGTGGGCAGGCATTGTAGCGGGTATCTCACTCCAGCCGCTGAATGTGTGTCCCTCCTTCACAGGCTCGTCGAGAGGCTCGACTGCCGCACCATAAACAAAGCTCTGAGTCTCGTAAACCTCACCGTCCACTATATATGTAATAGTGTAGCTGTTTACGCTGAACGAGCCTGTGACAGTTACGTCGTGGGCAGGCATTGTAGCAGGTATCTCGCTCCAGCCGCTGAATGTATGACCCTCCTTAACAGGAGGATTGGGCGCTGTTATTTTTGCACCATACTCGACAGTCTTTGTATCAAACACATCCCCGTCGATGACAAATGTCACCTTATAGCTGTTTACGCTGAACGAACCTGTGACAGTTACGTCGTGGGCGGGCATTGTAGCGGGTATCTCGCTCCAGCCACTGAATGTATGACCCTCCTTAACGGGTTCCTCGATAGGCTCGATGGTTGCGCCGTAAGCTACGCTGAAGCTCTTGTAAACATCACCGTCTACAATATATACAAGGTTATAACAGCTTGCAGGAGCCTCTCCAAAGCCGAACTCAACGGCCGTTTCGTTGATGCGCTGCTCTATATTCGCGCTGTTTACAGCAAGGATATTAATGAGTTCAATACGGCACTCCTCGTCGGGGATAGCCTCCTCGGTATATAACGAGAGGTTTGCAGCTACCTCGCCCGAAACAAAATTACTGCCGTCGGTGCTGTAAACCAATATACGGTAGGTATCCTCTCCTGTCTGAAGATAGTAGAACTCCTTACCCTCTACTGCACCGCCCGGTGCTGCATCGGTGAGCAGCATACCCAACGGTACTTTCACATCCATCTGCATTGCTTTATAGCTGCTGCCCTCTGTTGCAGTATACATTATGGGCAACATTACGTTATTTCCAACCTCCATCTTGAACGATGAGGCATAGATGCTTGCCTTGGCTGCAGGACGATTATAGACATACGACGGGTCTATCTCCTCGGTCGACAATACAGCCGATGCTGTATTTATAAGGTCGTCGCCATCAATTGAACCGTTATTGTCGGTATCGGCCTTTATGCTATTGAATGCGGGGTCGCTCTTTCCCAGAATATAATCGGCTAGGATGGCAACGTCGTGTACAGTAAGTATATTGTTACAGTCAATGTCGCCCAACAGAGTGTATACAAGGTCGGTTATATCATACTCTGTAAGATTTGCAAAGATGTGCTCGAAACGGCTCTGCATCCACGTCTGCATCTGTTCAATCTTTTGGCCATAGGTCTTGCCGTCGCTCCATACGGTTGCATTGTGCTCCAACGAAGATTTTGCAAACTGGTAATAGTCGTTTATATACTCTACGACCTCTTTAATGCGACCGTTGTCGTTGAACTCCTTCCAAACCTTGTAATAGTGCCGTTGGAATTCCTTGTCGAGCATCAATTGCCTGAAGAATGACTTTCCGCTGCCCGACGGCATTCCGTTTGAGAAATAGTCCGACTTGTAATCCTTGTAGAAATACTGGCCCGAACCTTCGTATCCGAACGCCCAGTCGAAGTCCCATAGCGGACCAAGTATTATCTTCGACTCGTCCGAGGTCACGTCCTCGCGCCACAGATAGGTACTCTTGGGATGTCCGAGCTCCTGGTTCATCACAAGCTCATTGACCAACATAAAGCGTGCTGCTGCGTCAAGGTCTATTTTTGAACTTATATCACCACCTGTGTACAGGAGCGCATCGAGCTCATTGAAATCGTCTTTTATGATACCGAATTTCTCGTTGGCAGTCTGTGTGTCATAGTCGGACAGGTCGGGTTCCTTAACATTGACAGGAAGGTTGTAGTATGTCGACCTGAAACGGTAATCCTCGTCGTAGTAGCTGTCGAGCTCGAGCATATACCCCAGGCCAAGGTCATCGTCAACATCCACGCTGTTGTTGCTGAATCCGACGTGCTCGGTGAACATATAGTTACCTTTGTACTCTCCGTTTATATAAAGTTCCACGGGGATAATATGATTGGCATACGGAACATCGGCAAGCTGTCCTATCTTCATTGCTACGGCATTTGCCATCATTGCTCCAGTCTGCGCGTTTGCAAGAAGCACCCAGCTCTTGCCCTTTGTCAGTCCAAACGGTTTCACCTTCTTGTCGAACTTCAGGCGATAGGGTTTCTTGGAATACGACCACGTAGAGTTTCCTCGTCCCTTAATCTGTACCGAATCGACAAAGTCGTCGTACATTCCATAGCCCGTTATCCTGAAATTGGCGCTCAGATAATACTCCTTGCTCGTTACAGAGAGTCCATTCTCAATATCAATATCTATGCGTGGAACACTTCCGTTGTCGGAATGCCAATTGGTATTTATGGTATATATGCGTCCAAAAGGAATCCTTACATTCCTGTAGACGGCATCCTGTACCTTTACAGCCTCGCCATTGCCTGGTACAACATTGTACAGGCGGAACTCGGCAAATACCATATGGTTGTTGCGGTGCTCGCTCGCCGTCTGCTCCAATTTCAGATATCTGTAGCTTCCGCCAAGTTCAATTGCAGGCGATGTATATTCGGCTCCTGTTTCCAATGGCAACTCTCCATCTGTAGAGCTGAAGCTGCGTACAAGTTTCCACGAGCTGTTGTCGTTGCAGGCGTAGAGGTTAAGCTGTTTGGGGTTGTAATCGCCCATTGTGCGCGACATATAATAGAATTTCACTATCTCCACGGGGCTGTCAAGTGTAATGGTTATATAGGGCATCACCGACGCATCGTATGATGAGCCGTAAACAGTGTGGAAAATTGTCGAGGGATTGCCGTCGAGCATATTCTTGAGGTAGTCACCAGTTTCCGAGGGTTTGTTTGTGTAGAGCATATCCTCGGTAAGCGAAATCTCAGTTACCGCATCCTCGCCATATTCCCACTTCTCGTCCTGCACCTTTACATTCTTCATCACATTGTATCCCGGGTAGGTGACAGCATATTTTACAGGAGCATCGAAACGGTTGCGTGTTTCCTTGCTCACCTGCTGTTTCTTGCCAACGTATGCAACCGCCCTGTTGTCGCTCAACTGGAAACTTGCAGTGAGGCTTTTTCCTATCGCGTTTACGTCGAAGCTCATATTTTCGGTTACATTTTCGGCTTCAATATCCACATTCAGGTTCGCGTTGTACTTGTTGTTGAACTTGTACGAGGTCATATAGGGCAACTGGGGAACATCGGTTCCGTATTGGCTGTATGTTCCCTGCTTGTACTCTATAGTCCCGCCCGACTTGAGAGGAATGGAGAGTGTGCCTCCGCTTGTTGTATAGTCGCCGCTCATAGACTCGAGAGGATAGGCATCTATGCCACCATCGGCAAGGGTAACGAAGAGGCATTCGGTATTATATACATCTACGGGAGTATAATCTATATCACCGTCAAATTCCTCGTCAAAGTCCTGGCTATTGTCGCCGCTGTTGCCCGAGTTGCCGCTGTTGTCTCCCGTTGCGGTATCCGCATCGTATGCTGTACCGGTAGCGGTTATTGCAATTGCGGTCGGGTAGATATTATGGTTGCGTGTCCTGTACGAGAAACTGAACGCCGATACGCCTCTTTGGAAATCGACATCTACATAGACCTCGCTGTCGTTGTCAACAAGAGCATCTTTCCACACCGAGTGGTAATAGGTGGTGTAATCGTTGTCGTACAGCGCCTCCAAATAACCTTCTGTCGATTCAATGGAGTTACACTCGATGTTACCAATGCCATATATTATCTCTATGCCGTTGGCATCGAAAAAATGCAGTTCGGATAGAGCGACCATACAATAGCCGTTGTGCAGCTGCAGGTAATCCGACTCGAGGAACGTGAGTCTTATGCCTCTTACGGTTGTATCGAGCAAATATTGTGGCGATTCCCACACATATTGCCTTGTCACACTGTTTTCTATCTTGCCCGGCATTCCCTCTTTGGCAATATAAGGAAGGGATATTTGCTGCTGGGCACACAGAGACGTTGCAATAATAGTGATTATTGCAAACAGCAGGGTAGTGAAGATGCGTTTCATTGCGCTATGTTTTAATGTTATTATACGCAGATGTCTGGTACACAATGGTCCATTGTGTCTAATTTATGCAAATATATATAATAATATAAAAAATAGCGTGCTTTTATGTTTTTTTATGAAAGGTTCCTATTGGGCCAGACGCAGACCTACAATACAGCCTCCTCCTCTTGGTGCTCCTGAACTTCTGTCGGCAGGACGGCATATCGCAGCATCAACCAACCAGCTGCCACCACGCACAACCCTTGTACGTCCTTCCTGCGGTCCTTGCGGATCAATCTGCTCCGCTGCTTCATATCCGGCGTGCCAATCGCTGCACCATTCCCAAATATTTCCGCTCATATCATACAAGCCCAACTCGTTTGGCCTTAGTTGCTTGACCCTATGCGGACGTTCGCCTGCATTCTCCTTGTACCATCCTACATTGGCAAGTGTGTCGCTGCCGCTATATACATATCCCCTGGAATATCTTCCTCCACGCGCAGCATATTCCCACTCAGCCTCTGTGGGCATACGGAACGAAGCTCCTGTGAGTTCGTTCAGCTTGGCTATGAAATTCTGACAGTCGACCCACGTCACCGACTCAACAGGCAATAGGGCATCGTCGTTGTACCCCGACGGATTGTTACCCATCACTGCCATCCATAATTCCTGCGTAACCTCAGTCTCGGCCAACATAAAGGAACTTACTGTAACCTTATGCTCGGGAAACTCATCGCTCTCGGCTCCTGAGTCACCCTCTTTTGAGCCCATTGTAAACGTACCGCCATCAACAGGGAGCATCCTGAAGGTTACTCCATTGACTGTGTAATATATAGAACTCTCTTTTGTTGCTCTGCCCGATACCGTAATGCACGATACAACGGCTGTTAGCAATAGAAAAATGATTACTGTGACTGTCTTTTTCATATCTGTAGTCTTTTATGCCAAATTCAATCCGTCGAGCATATATACGAAAGTCTCGATGGCATTCCTTATTTCGCTTATCAATATATATTCATTGGCTGTATGGGAGCGCTGCGAATCGCCGGGCCCCATCTTGAGCGTAGGAAAACTCAGCAGTGCCTGATTGGAGAGCGTGGGCGAACCGAAGGGGGTGAGACCCAACTCCATTGCCCGTTGCACCAATGGATGTCCCGTATCTATAGAAGAGGAGTTCAGGCGCAAGGAACGCGGCTCGACATCGCAACCCACATTCTCCCTGATAATATCCAGCAGGCGGGCATTGCTGTAACACTCGTTGCTCCTTACATCGGCCACAAATGTGCATTTGTCGGGAATCACATTGTGCTGTGTTCCGGCATTTATCTGCGTGACGCTTACTTTTACATCTCCAAGCATCGGCGAGGTCTCGGGAAAGCGGTATGTACGCAGCCATTCTATGTCGGCCATAGCCTCATATATGGCATTCTTTCCGTTGTTGCGGGCCGCGTGTCCGGCAATGCCGTGTGCAGTACAATCGAGGACCATCAATCCCTTTTCGGCTATTGCGGGCTGCATCGAGGTGGGTTCGCCCACTATCGCGCACGAAATTCCGGGCAGCATAGGCAGCACGGCCTCAATGCCGTTCTTTCCCGACACCTCTTCCTCGGCCGAGGCAAGGAACACAATATTGTAACTCTGCTTTTTTTGGCACAGCAGATAGAATACCTGCAACAAGGCGACAAGCGAGCCTCCATCGTCGTTGCTGCCCAAACCTGTTATCCTGTCACCGTCCATCTTGGGAGTAAAAGGCGGGGTACTCCAGTCGGCAACAGGCTTCACTGTATCTATGTGAGCATCGAGCAGCAAGGTAGGACGCGAATTGTCGAAGTCGGGAGATATACACCATATATTGTTCAAGTGGCGGTGCATATCCACACGGAACGGGGCACCCTTGTCTATGAACATCTGCAGCTTATCGGCAGCATCACTCTCCTCGCGGCTTATCGAGGGGGTACTGATGAGCAGCTGTAAAAGCTCTACGGCCTGCTGAATGTTCGATTGCGGTATTTGCATCTTGATAGTCTGTTTTCTGTTCTGTAACGCGAAGTTACAAAAGTATTTTAATATACTTTGATAAATTGTTACAAATGTGCCGAAAGGAGAGAATTTGCCTGTGCAATATCGAATAAAATTTGTAACTTTGCGGGCGAATTTAACGAAAAAGCATAAAGTTATGATAACTCTTGATCAACTAAAGGATATTAAAGAGAGAACAGCTGCGCTCAAGCAATATTTGTCAATTGACGAAAAGATTATGCAGGTAGAGGAGGAGCAGCTGCGTACCCAGGCTCCCGGTTTCTGGGACGATGCAAAGGCTGCCGAGGCCCAAATGAAAAAGGTGAAAGCGCTCCAGGGATGGATTGACGGCTATAAGGAGGTTGCCAACCGCACCGAAGAGGTTGAGCTTGCAATGGACCTTTTCCGCGAAGAGATGGTCGAAGAGAGCGAGGTTGACGATGCCTACTCACGTGCCATTACAGCCATTGAGGAGCTTGAGCTCAAGAATATGCTGCGTCAGGAGGCCGACGAGATGGACTGTGTACTCAAGATAAATTCAGGTGCAGGCGGTACCGAGGCACAGGACTGGGCAAGTATGCTAATGCGTATGTATATGCGCTGGGCCGAGGCCAACGGTTACAAGGTGGCAGTTGCCAACCTTCAGGAAGCCGAAGATGCCGGAATAAAGACAGTGACACTCGAGCTCAAAGGACAGTATGCCTACGGTTATCTGAAAGGCGAGAACGGAGTACACCGTCTGGTACGTGTAAGCCCCTACAACGCCCAGGGCAAACGAATGACATCATTCAGTTCGGTATTCGTTACCCCTCTTGTCGATGACAGCATAGAGGTTGTCATCGAAACAGCCCGCATATCGTGGGACACTTTCCGAAGCGGCGGTGCCGGTGGACAGAATGTGAACAAGGTGGAGTCGGGTGTGCGTCTGCGCTATCAGTATAAAGACCCCTATACCGGTGTCGAAGAGGAAATCCTCATCGAGAATACCGAGACACGTGACCAGCCCAAGAACAAGGAGAATGCAATGCGCCAGTTGCGTTCAATCCTCTACAACAAGGAGATGCAGCACCGTATGGAGGAGCAGTCGAAGGTAGAGGCCGGCAAGAAGAAAATCGAGTGGGGCTCACAGATCCGCAGCTACGTATTCGACGACCGTCGAGTAAAGGACCACCGCACAGGCTTCCAGACATCGGACGTAGGTGGAGTAATGGACGGCAAGATTGACGGCTTTATAAAAGCCTATCTTATGGAGTTTGGCGGCGAGGAGTAATTTTGCAGTATGGCAATAGAGATCGAAAGAAAATTCCTTGTCATCAGTGACAGCTTCCGCGAGCAGGCATTCGCCTGCGACCGCATTGTACAGGGCTATCTGTGCAGGCAGAACGGAAATTCGGTACGTGTGCGCCTGCGTGGCGACAAGGGCTATCTTACTATAAAAGGACCGTCTCTGGACGGAGGCTTGAGCCGCTATGAATGGGAACGCGAAATAACCCCTCACGAAGCCGAAGAACTGCTTCTGCTGTGCGGCAATGCCAAGATTGACAAGAGCCGCTATCTGGTGCGCTATGGCGGCCATACATTCGAAGTTGATGAGTTCTACGGCGACAACGAAGGTCTTATTGTTGCCGAAATAGAGCTTGACAGCGAAAATGAGACTTTCGAGCGCCCCGACTTCCTGGGCGAGGAGGTAACAGGAGAAGCACGATACTACAATTCGCATCTTACCCGTTTTCCTTTCAAGGATTGGTAATCAGCGACGGATTATCCAAAAACACATAAATAATATGGTTCACTCAACTGTGAAGTGAACCATATTATTTATTATTGGTGTCCGATGAAAATCTAATAAGCAAAAATAGAGTGCTCGGCTGCTGTATAACAGCGATCGAGTACCCTATTTTAATTCCAAGCCCCTATTTTAACGACAGCCGATAAAAATATGCAATTATAAGGCTTGCAATATTAAAAAAGACAACAATGCTATACTATATTCCGGCTCAGTAGAAAAAAAGGCGCGGACAATAACTCTTTCAGTCACTTTCTCGGTGTTGTTCTCTGGCTATTCTCTCATTGTAGAGTTTTCTTCTGCTTTCTTTTTTTGCGAAAAAAAGAAACAAAAAACCTTGCACAAAAGAAATTGTCGCAAGTTCCCTTTGCTCGTGCCGCACGACTGCGTGCACTCGGTCGGGCACTTGCTTGCCATTGCGGCTTACGGCTGTTTTAAGG
>JAFYSC010000159.1 GCA_017546635.1 Bacteroidaceae bacterium
GACGCCGCCACGGTCATCAACGAGAGCGTCGTCCGTGCAGCAGTCATCATCTATATGCAGGAGAACGGCTTTACTTATGACCAGGTAAAAAAAGAAATGTGCGCTCAGGTAGGAAGAGACTTCCTCTGGATGCCAGAGCTAGTTACTACCCTACGTTATTACACCAAGCATCGAAATCGTTACAAAACTTTGGGTGACTATTACCAAGAAATAGCCAAATGTTTGGAGAAATATCTGAAAGAAGAAATGAAAAGAATAGAAAAATCATTATAACACTTATAAGACGAGGGTACTTTAGTACGCTCCTTATTTATGCAGTCCCTTCATTCCATCTGTCTCTTTTACAGCCAGGTTGCCCTCATTGTCGTTGTATATGAAATAGCCGTCGAGGCCGTTGGCGTTGCATATTTCCAGTGCCTTGTCGAGTCCGAGCACCATAAATGCTGTTGCGTATGCGTCGGCTGTGGCGCAGTTGTCGGCTATTACTGTTGCCGACAGCAATGAGTGCTGTACGGGGTATCCGCTTCGCGGGTCGACGGTGTGCGCCAGCTTGCGGCCGTCCTCGTATCGGTAGTTGCGGTAGTTGCCCGATGTCGCAAGGCTCTTGCCGCTGATGTGCAGAATTTCCTGCAGTCCGTTGTTGTTGGCGCTTGTGTCGTCTGTGGGCTTGCTTATTCCTATGCTCCAGGGTTTTGCTTTGTCGTTCTTGCCTTTTGCAACGACCTCGCCGCCAATCTCAATCATATAATTCTCAATGCCCATACTCTCAAGGAACTGTGCAACGCAGTCGCAGCCGAAGCCTTTTGCAATAGCGCTGCAGTCGAGCATTGTCTCGGGGTGCTGCTTCTCTACCTTACCGTTTGTGAGCGATACCTTGTCGTAGCCAATGTATTGTCGCAGGCTGTCGACTGTTGTGCTGTCAACCTTTATTCCCTGCTTGAATCCGAATCCCCAAGCGTTTACAAGCGGTGCAACGGTGATGTCAAATGCTCCACCGGTTTTCTGCGATATCTCTTGTGCAAGTGTAAATACCTGTGCAAAAAGTGTATCGGCGCTTGTGCTGGTGTTGTTGTTTATGGCTGTTATTACCGACTTCTTGTTGAATGGTGAGAGTGACTTGTCTACTGCAAGCAGTGTGTTCTCTATTTTTCCTTGCAGGTTCTCCTTGTGCTTGTAGCTTATATTATAATAGGTGCCGAATATCACTCCGCGGTCGTTGTGGTAGGGCGGTTCGTTGGCAATTATAAGAACCGAGGCTGCTATAAGGAATATGAGGAATATTATCTTCCAGGCTTTCATCTTGTTCGTTTTTTATTTGAAAGGAATATCATATATTATGCTGTATGTGCCGCCAAAGGTGGTGTGGCGGCTGTTGCCGAAGCCCGGTATATACCACATTCTCGAGTTTGCTCCTGTCACTTGGTTCACTCGTGCCTTGTAGCGTATGCTCCAGCCCATACGCAGATGCTTCCATATTTTTACGTTTACACCCACTCCAAGCTCTATCCAGCTGTAGAAGCCGTTTACCCCCTTGAGGTCGAGCGACGATTCTCCGCCCCAGACGGGGTCTGTAACAGGCGGGGTCTTTACATCGTAGTCGGCACGTGTGAAGGCGAAGCGTCCGAGACCATATATATAGCTTTTCTTGGGTGCTTTACCGCGCTTGTTGCTGAAGTTGTAGTTCAGTCCCAGACGGTAGTAGGGTGCTGCCGACTTATAATGTATGCCGAATGTCTCGTCGGTGAAATTGCAACTGCCGTATCCAACCTCCACTACGGGATAGTATTTGTTTCCGAGGTTAAGTTCCAATGAAGCCTCGCCGCTGATGTAATCTTCCAGGATGGAATATGCATATCCAAAAACGTCGGTCGATACGTTCATACCCCTGAAATCGAGCAGGCTTTCTGTTACTACATCCTGTTTCTCTGTTGTCTGCTGTGCTGCGGCGCTCAATGAGAGCATAAGCATTATGCTACTCAGTAATATATATCTTGATGTTCTCATTCCTGTCGAAATTAATGTATGAATGTATCACTGCCACCGAGTCGATGAACTTGCCGTTGGTGTTAACCTCTGTAATTTCGTGGTACATACCCATTCCGCAGTCCATCGAAATGAAATAGGGGATATTGGTGTGATGTACAAAAAGCGTGTCGGTTGCTATGTCGCCGAATTCAATCAATACAGTGTCGCAAGAGGCTGTGTAGCTCATTGGCAGTGCAAGGTCGGTAGCATCGGTAAGGTGGTTCACGACAGTAGAGTCCTTGCCGTTGACAACGAGTGACACGTTGATGGATTCGGGGAATTGCGTCTTCTCTTCTAATCCGGTCTCACTGTTTATGGTGTAGAATCTCGCACGATAATACGATACGTTGTTTATCTTGCAGTCGCCGCCATTGTCGCAGCATACAAACAGCGACAGCAACAGTGTCAGCAGTATGAATGTTCTCTTCATCTTATATCTCTTTTGCTATGTTATACTTGTTGCGCTCCTGCGATGTGCGGCTCACGAGCTCTGCTACAAAACCTGTCAGGAACAGCTGTGTTCCAATTATCATCATTGTGAGTGCAATGTAGAAATAGGGCGAGTCGGTTACAAGGCGGAAGGGTATTCCGTTGGCCATTGCACACAGCTTGCTCACTCCAAGGATAAGAGCAGCTATAAAGCCTATGAAGAACATAAGTGTTCCCCAAAAACCGAATATGTGCATCGGGCGATAGCTGAAGCGCGAGAGGAACCATAATGACATAAGGTCGAGGTATCCGTGGAAGAATCGGCTTATTCCGAATTTGCTGCTGCCGTACTTGCGTGCCTGGTGGTGCACCACAAGCTCGCCAATCTTGTCGTATCCGGCATTCTTGGCAAGGTAGGGAATGTAGCGGTGCATATCGCCGTACACTTCTATGCTCTTTACGACCTCGTTGCGGTAGGCCTTGAGTCCGCAGTTGAAGTCGTGCAAATTCTTTATTCCCGATACCAGTCTCGCAGTGGCGTTGAACAGTTTTGTCGGTATTGTCTTGCTCAGCGGGTCGTAGCGCTTCTGCTTGTATCCCGATACAAGGTCATATCCCTCCTGGGTTATCATACGGTAGAGCTCTGCTATCTCGTCGGGGCTGTCCTGTAGGTCGGCGTCCATCGTTATCACTACGTCGCCCTTTGCGCGCTCAAAGCCACAGTACAGGGCTGGTGATTTTCCATAGTTGCGGCGGAACTTTATTCCGTGTATGCAGCTGTTTTTCGAGCCCAACTCCTC
>JAFYSC010000160.1 GCA_017546635.1 Bacteroidaceae bacterium
CAGGCTGCTTGTATCACTGGTACAGAAAATGGAAAAGAGCTATGAATAGCAGGGAAAAGACAAAGGTACTGCTCATAGAGCCGTCGGAGATTATAGCTGCCGGCTTCAAGGAGATTATCGGACGTAACCCCGACTTTGTCCTTGTGGAGACATTGGCCGACCCTTCGTACTACAGCAACACACGAAGGAATGCTGACATAATAGTGATAAACCCCGCCGTGATAAACTATAACGAGAGGTTCGACATACGCTCATACTTTTGCAGCGAGGGAGAGAATATTCCCATTGTGGCACTCACAAACACAGGATACGAGGAGAGCGTGATGCGACAGTACGACGGCTGCATAAACATATACGACAATGCCGCACGCATAGTGCAGAAGCTCCACAGCGCAATTGAAGAGGCGCAGCTCAACCCCAAGAACGAGCTCAACGAGCTATCGGGCCGCGAGCGCGACATCCTTGTTGCCGTAGCAAAGGGAAAGACCAACAAGGAGATTGCCGACGAATTCAACATCTCCATCTACACAGTAATATCGCACCGCCGCAATATATCGCGCAAGCTGGGCATCAACAGTATCCCGGGACTCACCGTGTATGCAATAATGAACAAGCTCATTGACATTTCCGACTTTAATTAAGCATAACTATGGCCGAGAATCTACAGATATCAGAGGGAAGCAAGGAGGAGAAGTATGCCCTTCTCTACAAGCAGATTGTATCGCTCACCCAAGGAGAGGGCGACACTATTGCCAATATGGCAAACATTGCGGCAATGATACACGCCACATTCGGCTTCTGGTGGACAGGCTTTTACCGCGTGTGCAACGACGAGCTCATACTGGGACCTTTCCAGGGCCCTTTAGCCTGCTCCCGCATAAGATACGGCCGCGGAGTATGCGGCACAGCCTGGAAGGAAGAGTGTACGCAGGTTGTTCCCGACGTTGACAAATTCCCCGGACACATAGCGTGCAGCAGCGCCTCGCGCAGCGAGATTGTAGTACCGGTAAAGGACAACAGAGGCTATGTGACTGCAGTGCTCGACATTGACAGCGAACACCTCGCCACATTTGACGGGTGCGACCGGGAGTGGCTCGAGAGAATAGTATCGCTACTGTCACCAGCGCAATAAAGGGGAAGAACGGAGGGGTACAAGCAATACGCGGCCCTTTTACTTACGGAGGGTCTTGTAGTGCAGTATATGCGCTGTAATCCCACAAGCAAGAAGCACAAAGAACAGACGGAACCACCAGGCCTGCGCCACGAACAGGGCACAATAGAGAAGTGTAATCCACACAAGGCTCACAGAGACAATCTTCACACGCAGAGGAATGGCCTTATACTCGCGGAAATTCCTTATATACACACCCAGACGCGGGTGCGACAGCAACCACTCATAGAGGCGCGGAGAACTCCTGAAGAACAATGCCGCCGACAACAAGAGGAAAGGCGTAGTGGGCAACACGGGCAGAAAAACACCCATCACACCCAGCGCCAACGAAACAATTCCCAATGCCGACAACAAGTACTTCATCATATACCATAAATTTACAGGCGCGAAGATACAAAAAATTGCCGTATAAAATAAGAAACGTGCCAAGCTATTGGCAACTATAGCTTGCGGCAGACAGACAAAAGCAGGAAAAACAGTTTCTATAGGGGTTGCAACACGCAAGTAACCCGGCGTCACCCGGGCACAGGAAGAACAAACTGCAAGCAATGAGGACTTTCCGTACCTTCGGGAAAGTCCTCATTGCCTTTTTATTGGCGACACCCTACTACAGCAGAGCAAAATAATCCTCAACCTGCTGCAGCCACTCGCTGCGCTTCTCGGGCGAGACACCCGACACGTAGTCGAAATTGAGCCATTTGCAGTGCTCCACCCCGATAGCCTCGAACGTACCGTGGGATAAAGCCCTCCACACGGCATTTCCCAAAAGCGTGTCGTACACCTGAGCAGAACCGCCCATTGTGGTGATGACAGTCACGCGCTTGAGGTTCCACAAGCGGGAGAGCATCTGCCCCTTAGGACCATACTCGTAGGCAACAGAGGGAAAAATGACCTTATCGATAAAGCCTTTTGTAAGCGCGGGCATAAGCATCCACCACACCGGGAAGATAAAGACCAGATGATTGGCCTTCTCAAGCCGCGCCTTGTAGTCTATCACCTTCTTGTCGAGCATCATAAGCGCCTTTCCCGGCTCCTTGCGTGCCGTCACAAAAGCCTTCAGGTCGCTGCTGCTCATTACAGGGTCGAAGCCGTCCTTATCAAGATGTATTATATCCGGCTCGCCGCCACTCCTGCTCACTCCGTTGAGCGCTGCACACAGCAGCGCATTGCAAAAACTGCCATCGTAAGGATGGTTATAGACAAAAAGAGTTCTCATAAGCACAATATTCATTTTCACATATAACAAAAGGAGCAGCAAGGAGGTTCGCACAGCGAAGAAATTGCTCTACTGTTAAATTAGACAAATTTTCTTGTTTTTCTTTATATTTTTATTGTTTTTCAATAAATACACATTACCTTTGCATTATCGATAAACAATAAAAACTAAAAATTATGGAGAAAAGGAATTACAAGGCACTCAAAGCAGTAGCATTTGCAGCAGCGCTGCTGTGCGCGGCACACATCGTATGGCTATGTGCACAAACCTGGTTCATCTCGGGAATGGGCGGCACCGAAGGAGAAATAAACTGGAGCGAAGAGGTGTTCCCCTTCCAGCTTACTGTGCTGCTCGGCCGGTTGCTGTTCTGCACTGCATACTATGCAACAATCATAATCTTTATTGCAAAGACAATTAAGGGACTCAAGAGCGGCATAATATTTCCGCAAAGCAACGTACCGCTGCTCTTTATAACAGCTGGCTGCTATTTTATCGGAACACTGATGAGCGACAACTTCGACAATATACTGCTCACACAAACACCCGATGCCACCTACTTTGCAATAGAGAGCAACACAATACTCATACCTCTTATATATATAATATTTGCGCTGCTCTACAAGATTGCAGCCAATGTGAGCGAAGAGAACAACCTTACCATCTAAAAATAAAGGAGATATACAATGTCAATAATAGTTAACGTAGATGTGATGCTTGCCAAACGCAAGATGACATCGGGCGAACTCGCCGAGCGAGTTGGAATAACACAAGCAAACCTGTCTATACTGAAAACAGGAAAAGCACGCGCCGTACGCTTCAGCACCCTCGACGCAATATGCCGCGCACTCGACTGCCAGCCGGGCGATATTCTTGAGTATAAAGAGGACTAAAGAGACAGCACAATGAAAAATATAATTCTTGCAATACTCGCCCTGCTCGTTGCACAGCACTGCGCCGTATATGCACAAGAGACAAAAGAACTCAACGAACTTGTGGTTATTGCCGGCAAGAAGAAACACAAGAAACTGTTGGGGACAGGAATGAGAATCTCCAGTGGTGCTGCATCGTTCACCCCCGATAAAACAGGATACGAAGTGGGCTCTATCATAAAGACCAAGCACCCGTTCGAGATAGAAGAAATAAGGTTCAATGTACTCTCGAACAGCATCGAAGGTGCAATATTGGGAGTAGAGATATACAGCATAGAAAATGGCTTTACAAAAAGACTCCCCAACCCCCTGCTCACCGAAATCCCCAACGGGAAGAAACAGGATATCTGCATTGTGCCCGAGAGACGCATAATTCTTGAACCCGGAGAATACTTTGTTGCAATACGCTTTGTCGATTGCAGCGAAAATTCGAAAAGGAACTGTTCTCAAGAGAAAAAAAACTACAAGGAACTCGAAAAAATGCAGTTCCCCTTGTACATAAAAAACAGCTACATCCGCAACGGCTGCAACGAAGAATTGGAAAAGTGCAGGATAAACATAGGACTCAAGGTAAAAGGAATAGAATACAAATAATGAGTAAAACAGCGGCTACACGCACTATACAGCAGCTATTTTAACCAAAAAACAGTCTTTTTGAGATGTTTTTCAATTATTTTTAATTTTTTTCGCGTTTTTTTTGCCAAAACATTTGGTGGTTTCAAAAAAGTTCCATACCTTTGCAACGTCAAACAAAAAAACAACGACCACAACGTTTGACACAACAACTTATTGGAGAGGTGGCAGAGTGGTCGATTGCACCGGTCTTGAAAACCGACGTACCGAGAGGTACCGGGGGTTCGAATCCCTCTCTCTCCGCAGAAAAGCAGACTTCACTTAGAAGTCTGCTTTTTTTATTTTACACAACATAAAAGTATAAAAGTGTCCAGAATCAACAAATTGAGAGTTCAATATTTTCTTCGGCACTATAATTTCATTATCTTTGCCATAATTTGCAGTAGGACCAACAATTAACAAAGCCGAAGGATAAGGCTTATACTGCCGGTTCACAAAAAGGGATAATACAAACAACCATAAACAAACAACATTATGAAGAGACAAACATTAAAAGGTTTGGCAGCACTGTTGGCTGCAGCAGCCATAGGAATATGGCAGATGCCTGCACAAGCAGCCCCAGACAATGCCGAGAAAGGCACAAACGTTGTCAGCGTGGTAAAAATAAACCCCACCACAGCTGAAATAAAGCTAAACGACGGACAACGAATCACCCTCGACTTCTACGGCGAGAACATCTTCCGCCTGTTCCGCGACATCAACGGCGGTATCGTGCGCGACCCCAAGCCCTCACCCGGCTACCCCGACGCACAGATTCTTGTTGACACTCCGCGCAAGTGTGTAGGCTCGCTCACCGTATCGCAGGGCGACAAGCTATACACCATTACCACACCCGCCATTGAGGTACAGGTGTGCAAGGCAAGCGGAAGCATCAAGGTGAAGGACCTTGCAACAGGCAACGTGGTGATTGAGGAGGCTGCACCTGCACTCTTCAAGAAGAACAAGGTTTCGCTCACACTCAAAGGCAGCGAGCAGGAGTACTTCTACGGTGGTGGCGTACAGAACGGACGTTTCTCACACGCAGGAAAGATAATAGCTATAGAGAACCAGAACAGCTGGACCGACGGCGGCGTTGCATCGCCCGCGCCTTTCTTCTGGTCGACAAAGGGCTACGGCTTTATGTGGCACACATTCCAGAAGGGTGCGTATGACTTCGGCGCAACACAGGAGAACACCGTTACACTGAGCCACGAGACCGACTACATTGACGTATTCTTTATGGTAAGCGACAACGGCATCTCATTGCTCAACGACTTCTACCAGCTTACAGGTAACCCCGTGCTTATCCCGAAGTTCGGTTTCTACGAAGGACACCTGAACGCATACAACCGCGACTACTGGAAGGAGAGCACCGACGGTAACGGTGTGCTCTTTGAGGACGGCAAGCGTTACCGCGAGAGCCAGAAGGACAACGGCGGTACACAGGAGACACTGAACGGCGAGAAGAACAACTACCAGTTCTCGGCACGTGCGGTGGTTGACCGTTACGCAGCATACGATATGCCCCTTGGCTGGGTACTTCCCAACGACGGCTACGGCGCAGGATACGGACAGACAGCAACCATAGACGGCAACATACAGAACCTTAAGGAGTTCGGCGACTATGCACGCGAGCGCGGCGTGGAGATAGGCTTGTGGACCGAGTCGAACCTTCACCCCCGCGAGGGCGTTCCCGCACTGTTGCAGCGCGACCTTGTAAAGGAGGTTCGTGATGCCGGTGTACGCGTACTGAAGACCGACGTTGCCTGGGTGGGCGCAGGTTACTCATTCGGATTGAACGGTGTGACCGACGCTGCACAGATTATGACATACTACGGCAACAACGCACGCCCCTTCATCATCTCGCTCGACGGATGGGCAGGCACACAGCGCTTCGCTACAATATGGAGTGGTGACCAGACAGGCGGTGACTGGGAGTACATCCGCTTCCACATCCCCACATACATCGGCTCGGGACTCTCGGGACAGCCCAACATCACATCGGATATGGACGGTATCTTCGGCGGCAAGCACCTGCAGGTGAACATACGCGACTACCAGTGGAAGACATACACTCCTATGGAGCTCAATATGGACGGTTGGGGTGCCAACGAGAAATATCCCCACGCACTTGGCGAGCCTGCAACATCAATCAACCGTATGTACCTGAAGATGAAGAGCGAGCTTATGCCCTACGCATACAGCATAGCACGCGAGGCGGTTGACGGCAAGCCTATGATACGCGCAATGTTCCTCGAGGAGGAGAACGCACACACACTGGGCACAGCTACACGCTACCAGTATATGTACGGTCCTTACCTGCTTGTTGCACCCATCTACCAGGAGACTGCAATGGATGCACAGGGCAACGACATACGCAACAACATCTATCTGCCCCAGGGTAATTGGATTGACTGGTTCACAGGCGAGAAATATGAGGGCGGACGCATACTGAACAACTACGACGCTCCCCTGTGGAAGCTCCCCGTATTCGTTAAGGCAGGCGCCATCATTCCTATGAACGAGCCCCACAACCAGCCCAACCAGGTTGACGCAGCGATGCGTATCTACGAGCTTTACCCCGCAGGCAACAGCAGCTTCGTGGAGTATGACGACGACGGTATAACAGAGCTCTACCGCTTCGGCCAGTACACTACAACAAAGATTGAGAGCGCGTGCGACGGCAAGGGCAATGTGACAGTTACCATCAACCCCACCGAGGGCGAGTTCAACGGCTTTGTCAAGGAGAAGGCTACCACACTGCGCGTGAACGTAAGTGCCGAGCCCAAGAAGGTGGCTGCGAAGATTGGCAAGAAGAGCGTGAAGCTGACAAAGGTCAACAGCATCGAGGAGTTCACAAACGGCACAAATGTCTACTTCTACGACGCTGCACCCCAGCTGAACCGCTTTGCTACACCCGGAACAGAGTTTGCACAGGTGAGCATTGAGAAGAACCCCGTGCTTATGGTGAAGGCCGAGAAGAGCGACGTTACAGCAAACGCTACTACACTCACCATCAAGGGTTATGTATTCGACACTCCCAACAGCTACCTCGCAAATGAGGGCGAGCTCACTGCTCCCAAGGCTGCAATGAGCGACGAGGATTGCCAGGCATACACCATCACACCCCGCTGGGAGAAGGTGGCTAACGCCGACTACTACGAGATTCTCTTCGACGGCCGACTCTACACCACAATCAAGAACGAGAACCTGCTGTTCGAGGACCTTACACCCGAGACAGAGTACTCATTCCAGGTACGTGCCGTGAACAAGAGCGGCGTATCGGAGTGGACAAGCATCACAAGCACCACAAAGAGCAATCCTCTTGAGTTTGCACTCACCGGCGTGACAGGCGAGACAACCTGCGCTAACCAGGGTGGTCAGGGTGCCAACCGTCTCTTCGACTTCGAGGAGGGCAACATCTGGCACACCAAGTACGGCGAGAACGCTGTTCCCTTCGACCTTATCATTGACCTCAACTGCAAGACCACACTCGACAAGCTGCACTATCTTGGCCGCGAGGACGGTGGCAACGGTACTATCCAGGAGGCGACCATCAGCTACAGCACCAACAAGCAGAACTGGAGCGAGCCCGTGGCTATCAGCTGGGACCGCACACCCGACACCAAGGTATTTACATTCGAGGGCAACCCCGTTGCACGTTACATAAAGATTAGCGTGAGCAAGGCAGTGGGTAACTTCGGTTCGGGCCGCGAGATGTACGTCTTCAGAGTACCCGGCAGCGAGATTTACCTCCCCGGTGACATCAACAAGGACAAGAAGGTTGACGAGAACGACCTTACATCGTACCTCAACTATACAGGCTTGCGCAAGAGCGACTCGGACTTCGACTACATCAGCATTGGCGACATCAACGAGAACGGCCTCATCGACGCATACGACATCTCGGTTGTAGCTACCAAGCTCGAGGATGGCGTGAACGCACGCGGCGCAGCAGTTGCCGGCAGCCTGAGCATCGTAGCCGACAAGAAGAGCTACAAGGCAGGCGAGGAGGTTGTTGTAACCGTTAAGGGTGCAGCGCTTGCACACGTGAACGCATTGAGCCTTGCACTCCCCTACAGCACCGACGACTATGAGTTCGTAAACATTGAGCCTTTGACTGTGGCTGCAATGCAGAACTTCAGCAAGAACCGCCTGCACGGTAACGGCGAGACTGTTGTTTATCCCACATTTGTAAATATTGGCGAGAAGCCCGCTCTTGCAGGCGACGTTGATATCGTCAAGGTTACTTTCAAGGCTAAGCGTAATGTCAAGTTCAACATCAAGGCTACTGATGCCCTGTTGGTTGACAAGGCGCTGAATACAATCCAATAATATTGTAACAACATCTACAGAGAGGGTGACCCAAAAGTATTAAAGGGTCACCCTCATTGTATTGGGGTTTGAATAAAAAGAGCTATTTTTAGGCTTGCGAAGGCTCAAAAACCGCAGTTTACTTATGGTAAATGAGGATTTTTGAGACAAGCGTAACAACAA
>JAFYSC010000161.1 GCA_017546635.1 Bacteroidaceae bacterium
AAACGGCTGGCACTTACTCCATATTTTATCGATGCCTGCACCAAAGATATACCATTGTTTTCAATATCCAATACAACTTTATGTCTAAAAGTTGCATTACTGCGAGTGTATTCTTGCCGATGAAGGGCCTTTGCTCCTTTTTTCTGGTACAAGAACCACAGTTTGGATAGTCGGGCTTCATTAATACCATAATTGGTATGAACATAATTGATGGAATATCCATCTTCAAGCATATGCATATATTTTAGCAATGCCGAATAATCGTGTTTCTTACGCATAAAATAAACCCCAAAAGTTTTTTGTCTAACTTTTGGGGTTCACTTCAGACGGGCTTTCTCCTTACTGTTTTTATGTGTCAGCTTATTGCTATCAGCTCAATGTCAAAGATAAGGGTGGAGTATGCAGGGATTGGTCCGCTGCTTCGCTTGCCGTAGCCCTGTTCCCAGGGGATATATACTGTCCAACGGTCGCCTGTGCGCATATTGAGCAGCGCCGTCCTGAATCCCTCTATGAGGCCGTTCACCCTGAAGGCTTCGGGGCAGCCGCGCTTGCGGCTGTTGTCGAACTCCCTGCCGTTGATGAGCGAGCCGCGGTAGTGGACTGTTACCACGCTCGTTTCGTTGGGACAGCGTGTACCGTCGCCCTGTGCCTCTACTCTGTAGAGTATATTGCCGGGAAGCTCCTTTATTCCATCTTCGTTGCGCAGCTCCTGCATAAAGAGCTCGTTCTTCTCGCGCTGTTCTTCTTTCTTTGCTGTCTTGGCCATTGCTCTTATCTTATCAACTGTTTCTTGCCGTTTATTATGTAGATGCCCTTTGTGGGGTTTGCAACCTTGCGTCCTGTGAGGTCGAATATGAATACGTTCTCTTTCTCGCTCTCGATGCTTTCTATTGCAGTTGCGTTGTTGAATGTGAGTACAATCTCCATATGTCCCTCTACATTGTTGTTGCCCACACTGCCGCCGCTGATGCTGCTGAATATATATCCGTCAATCTCGGGCAACATCAGCACGAATGAATCGCCGGCCTCCTTGATTGATGCGCTGCTCTGCAGGGTGTTGCCTTCGCTGTCGATGCATTTGATTACTACATTAAAATAGGGCTTTACGTAGTACTCGTACACAATGAAGGGGTGTCCGTCGGTCCAGCCTGTGAATGTGTGGTTGTCGTTGCCGTTCCAATAGAGGTTGTTGGCAGCGTCTCTCACACTGAATGTGCCGTCGCCGTTGCTTGTGAACTTGAAGTTGCCTCCAGTCTGCGAAGCGTTGTTTGCCGAACCCTTTGTGAGTGTGGGAATGTAACAGCCGAGTCCGTTTGACACTTTCATATAGCTGCCGTTCTCCTGGGTGTACCATACGTAGGCAGGACCTCCCGATGAGGCGCTGTTGTCTGTCATTATATTCTCGCCAATCTTGTTGGCATACAAGAAGCCGTTACGCGCATTCTCGTTCTTGTTGTTGAACAGGATATACGATTTTCCAGCCTCTACACTTTCTACTGCCTTGCCTCTCTTGGCCCAGCCTATGAGGGCATCGGTAGTGTAGGTGAGTGTAATCACGGTATCCTCTGTTGGAACGAAGGGGGTAACCTCGTTGTCGGGGAGCAGAGTGTAGTATGAGGGCAACTCGTCCCACTGCGGGGTAAACTCGCTGCCTATGGGACAGCTGTACTCCTGCGAAACTATGGTACCTCCTCCCTCGGCCTTGTGAATAATGGTTACGCTGTATGCGCCACGCTCGTATGTCACCTTTATGCTCTTGTGGCCGTCGAGTACATCGTATGCGGGTGCCTGCTCTGCACCGTCGTAGCCTGTGACTGTCATATTCTTTATTGCAGGTGCTGTGCATTGGTAGGGTGCGCCTTGCTCAGCCGACTGGTAGTATGTGCCGATGTGGCTGCCGTTGCTGTCGTAGCACTCGTATGTTATCTGATATACGGGTGTATATACCCACGCTGAGCCTTGCGGGTAGATTCCGCCTGTGCCTATTGTGTTGGGGTTGGCTGTTGAGCGCTCGGGCATAGGGAAGATGGCCTTGCCGTTGGCATTTATGGTAAAGTCGCCTGTGCGCTGGTTGTATGTGTTTTTCAACTCTACAGCCGATGCACCCAAGGCAACGGGTGCCGATGTGCTGCTTATATAGCGTCCTGTGGCAAGGTTACGCAGGGTCACTGTCTGTCCGTCGGCGGCAGTAGTGGCCGATACAATCTCCCATACGTCGGCAGCATACTCTGTGGCCTTTGCCGTTGCCGATGCTCCGCCTTCGTCCATTATGCGCCAGCCTGCAAATGCTGGTACGTTGTTGTCTATCCTCACGTAGCTGCCTTGTGCGGGGTAGTCTATCTGTATATCCTCTATCTCTTCCTCTATCGGCTGGAACTCCCACACGCCGCCGTTGCCGTCATTGGGGTCGCTCCACATATTTATGGAGTTGTTCTGTCCTGCACCGGCAAAGTTCATATACATTCCTGCGGCTGCCTTTTGGCTGCGTATACTGTAGCGGTAGTAGTTGCCGTTCTTGTTGTATACGGCTTCGCCCAATATGAAGTCGTAGTGACGCTTGCTGTTGTCGTAGTCCCAACGTGCGGTGTTGTTGCTTGCTGTGGGGGTACTGTTTACCGAGCCGTTGGGCTTGGCCTTGTTCACAAGGGCATATTTGCCGGGGTTGGCAGGGTCTTCCATAAGTGCCCATAGCTGGTAGTCGTATGCAGCCTCGCCCTCCTGTGCTATTGCGCCGTTCCACAGACGGCCGGCCCTTGCGTTGCCTGTACCAATTTGGGGTGCTCCCTCGCGCAGAAGCTCAATACATTTGCCGGCGCGTGCAGCATCGGTGGCTCCCGTTACAATGTGATACCAGTTCCACTCCTCATCGGTCGACGATTTGGGCATCACCTTGTTGTCAGTATTTGTCTTCATAAAGTGACGGCCATACTCGTAGTTGTTGTAGTTGAGCAGTACGCTGTCGGCTGTCACGCGGCGGCAGAAGTCATCGAAATTCTTCTTGCTCTCGGGTGTCCAGCCTGTCTCGGCAATGGCAATGAGGCGCGGCAGTGCAAGGTATTCGAGCAGATAGTTGCTCTGTACGTGCTCTGTCCAGAATGTACCCTGTATGCCTATGTAGTATTTCTGCAGGTTCTGAGGTACGCTTGTGGGTACAGGAACATAGTTGTATGTGGCACGAAGGTCGTCGCTTCCGTTTCCTGCTCCTGTAGGCTCGCTCGGGTCGGTGCTCTGCTTGCGGTTTATGTAGTAGGGGCCCCACGGTGTTATTACCGAGCGCATTCCGAGCTGTGCTGCCTGCAGTGCTGTCGATTGTACCTTGCCGCTCTCCCAGCACATCATAATGCCCTCTGTTCCGTCTATGAGCTCTACATTCGTTCCGTTGGCCGAGAGGCTCTCGTTCCACATTATCACCTCCTTGCCCTTCTCGCGCAGATAGTCGGCAAGCAGGCGCACAAAGCGCGACTGCAGCTCGCGTATGTGCGAGTATCCCTCTTTCTGTTTCAGTGCAAGGCACTCGGCGTTGTTCTCCCAGGCGCTTGTGGGGCACTCATCGCCGCCTATATGTATCTGGTTGAATGGGAAGAGCTCCACAATCTCGTCGAGAACGTCCTTTGCAAACTGAAGGGTTGCGGGATTACCAACGTTGAACACGTCCGAGTAAATTCCGCCGTCAACCTTTACGCTGTGGCTGCCGTTGGGGTAGCAACTGAACTCGGGATATGCGGCAAGGGCGGCGCAGGCGTGGCCGGGGAACTCTACCTCGGGGATAACCTCTATGTGACGCTCCTTTGCGTATGCTACAACGTCGCGTATCTCCTCTTTTGTGTAGAAGTATGGTCCGTAAGGCTCGTTTATATAGTATCCGCCGTAAATGGGGTCGACACTCCACGAGTTGTTGCGCACCGAGCCAATGCTTGTGAGCTTGGGATATTTCTCAATCTCGATGCGCCAGCCCTGGTCGTCGACAAGGTGCCAGTGGAAACGGTTCATCTTGTAGTAGGACATCACGTCAATCATACGCTTTATCTCGGCAACCTCGAAGTAGTGGCGTGCAACGTCGAGCATAAAGCCGCGATATTCGAAACGCGGCGCATCTACTATTTTCAGGCAAGGCAGCTCAAGTGTTGTTACATTTTCGTCCACAACGTCGGCCATTACACAAGGGGGCAACAGCTTCTTTATTGTCTGAAAAGCATAATAAAAACCCTGCGCGGTGTTCGCTGTAATCTTTACTCCGTCGGTTGTAATATCCAGTGTATAGCCCTCATCGCCTATACTCTGTGTGCCGCTGTATGCTTCCAGTGTGATGAAAGGGGTTTCATTCCCAAGTTTCGATATGATTACCTCCTTGATGCCGAATTTCATCAGTTTCACTCCAAAGACTCTAGCCTCCTGTGCAATCTCCTTGTCAAGATTGCCTTTGTAGATGACAAGCGACTCTTGGGGTATTGTTACTTTTCCTGTACCCATTGTAATCTGTTTGGGGACGGGGGTGAGGTTCAGTTTCTCATCGGCGCGTGTGTTTGCCGAGAATATGATGCTTAATAAAGCGAAAAGCAGAAAAAATCTTTTCATAAAATATTGAAGTTTTGGTTAGTTGCTTGTTTGGATAATTTATTCGCCATCCTTGAGTGTAGGCAGGCATATATGATACTTTACCGACAGTATGCGTGTGAGGAACACGCTTGTTCCGCATAGAATATGCGTGATAAAGATATTGAGGTCGAAGAACATACATATTCCGAATACAATGCCGCCAATAACACACGCCATTGCATATATCTCCTTGCGGAATATGAGCGGAATCTCATTTATGAACACATCGCGTATTACACCGCCTGCCGATCCTGTCATTGTACCCATAATGATGGCTACCCACAGCGGAAAGCCAAAGTCCAGTGTCTTTTGTATTCCCACCACCACGAACAGCGCAAGGCCAATGGCATCGAACAAAAAGAAGGTGTTGTTCAGGCGGATAAGGTATTTGCTGAATAGAATGACGCAGAGCAGCGCAAGTCCCGAGCAGAGCAGATATACAGGGTCGGTCATCCAGAAAGGGGTGGTGCCGAGCATCATATCGCGGAACGTACCGCCACCCACTGCTGTTGCCACGCCCACCACGTATGCACCGAACCAGTCGAATCTCTTTGCCGATGCCAGGCGTATGCCGCTTATGGCAAAGGCGAATGTTCCCAAAAACTCAATAATCTGTACAAACGACGGTATTGTAATTTCTAACATATTCCTGATGTATGGTTTTCGACTGCTAAGATACTTATAAAAATAATACCCCGATACCTATGCAATAACAAAATTGTTGTTGCTTGACATATAAAGTGGCGCGTCTGATGTCAACGCGCCACTTTATTCTGTTTGTTCAGGAATAACAAATTCCTGTCCCAATTTATTTCCCTATAATGGTTTAGTCCTCTTTTATCTGGGGAATGTTGGTGTAGTCGCCCCTTATAATCTGGAAGTCGGCAGCAACGCCCGAGAAGGCATTCTTGTGAACCTCTGTATCGTTGGGTATGTATGCTGTATGGAGCATAGGGCAATATTCAACTGCCCAAGCACCTATTGATTTTGTTCCCGGTGCAAACACTATGCTCTCGAGTTTGGGAAGGTTCTTGAGCTTGCTCTCCTTGTCGAACTCGACAGGGCGCAGCTCGATGAAGTTTACTGCAGGAGCAATGAAGTTCATCTGTCCGTCGCGGTAGATGACATTGGAGAAACTCTCCAATACCTTGTTCTCGGGGTCTACAACAACAACCTCAAGGCCTTTTGCCAATGTCGAGAGGCTCGATGTTCCCTCCTTTTCGACCGATGTTATATTCTTGCCCAGGTACAGTTCCTTTACATCTTCAGATACATACCAGGTGGGGTTTACCGAACTGATGACGATGTTCTCCACGCTGTAGGGTATTACAATCTGAGTGTTGCCGTCCTTTATGCTCTCCACGTTGAGCGCACTGTTATAGAAACTGTATGTACAGAGCTCGTCCTCGAAGAGTGTAGCCTGTATCTCGTGAATCTCAAGATGGTTGTATGAACCGGTGGTGTCATTCATTTTGAACTTTCCTCCGTTGGTGGGGTCGCTAACGTGCCACACACCGTCGCAGTTCAGGTAGTTCCAAGCGTGGCCGCCGTAGGGAACCACCATACCGTTAACTGTTACACAGGGAATCTGCTGTGTATGGCACATTACGGTAAGAAGGTCGGCATATCCTTGGCACACACCTTTCTTGTTGGTGAATACAGAGTAGGGACGCTGGTCGCCGTGCTCATATTTTATGTTTCCTGTTATCCAACTGAATATCTTGTTGTATTTCTGCTGCTCGTTCGAACCGCCTGCAACAAGCTCGCTGGTGAAGTCGGCAATCTCCTGATACTCCTCGTCTGTAATGCTGATGTGCCGGCCGAGTGTGGTAGCTGCTTCGCGGCCGGCCTTTGTGAACAGGACTCGTGCCATTGCAATGGTCGATGACATTGTCGAGAGGTCTCTTGAACCGTCCGATTCGGGGAACTCTATGCGTGTTACGCTCTCCTGGTTGTCAAGGTTTATGTCAAGTCTGTCACTGTCGCTTGTGCAGGCAGGGAAAAGCACCGTAGAGAGTGCCAATGTTAGGATTGTGTAGATTTTTTTCATTTGTTCTATTCTGTTTTGTTTTAATTGTTCAAATATGATTGTCAATATTTTGCGAATATATATAAAATTAGCGTAGCCGATGCTATGCGGGTGTTAAAATTAAAACTATTTAAGTATTGGTGCGTGTGCTTGCGTCTGTTGCCGGCTAATATATACAGGATTGCATAATGTTATAGAGTAACGGTGTTCTTGCTTTCTGTCATTCCCAAAGAACCGTATTGATATAAGCCTTCAAGAACCACAGGCGACAAAAGCGGCTGTGGTTCTTGAGGGCTTTCTATCATTCTGCTCCTGTTTATTGATGCAAGGCTGCTTTCTTGTTTGCCAGGATATTTTTAATGAACCGTATGATATCTCCAATAAGCAGTACAGGAGAGGTAATCAACAGGATATATCCCCAGTCGGACAGCGTCAATGCCTCTACACCGAATATGCTTCCTGCACAGTTCACTATAAGGATCTGTCCTAACAGAATTGTTATGACAATTCCTGCAAAACCAAGACTGTACGACTCCTTGAGCTTGGCAGGATTAGTGAATAGCAATCCTATGTCCTGAATGAAACTGCGGTTGGTGTGGAAGTATTTCGTGTTGAAAAGGTTCCAGAACTGTAGCGCAACGAATATCGAGAAGAATATTCCAAGTTCTATGCTCTTGATATGCGGATTTATCTTTTCCATACTGAAGAATCCTGTAAAGAACAGCTCTATTGAATCGGGTGACAGCAACTCCTTCACGCTCGAAATGTCCTTGTGCCACATCAGCTGCCACAAACCGGCCAGGAAGATAAAGAATATGAATCCGTTGCCCAATATCTTATAAAGCATATTCCTGTTGATAATATGGCTGTTGGGGTCGCGTGGCTTGTCGTACAGCACTCTTTTGTCGGCTGGAAGCGACGAGAGTGCCATTGCGGCAAATGTATCCATAATAAGGTTGACCCACAGCATCTGGGTTACGTTCAGCGGAGAGTCAAGTCCAATGAATGAGCCCAGTACGACAATCAGGCAGGCGCATACATTTATTGTCATCTGGAATATGATGAAACGGCGTATGTTGATGTATAATGAACGTCCCCACATTATGGCTTTGTTGATGCTCGAGAATGAGTTGTCTATGATGGTGATGTCGCTCGCCTCCTTTGCACGCGAAGTGCCGTCGCCCATAGAAAGGCCCACCTGTGCCTTGCTCAGTGCCGGTGCATCATTGGTGCCGTCACCTGTTACTGCTACCACCTCGCCCTGCTTCTGCAGCAGTGTGACAAGGCGTGCCTTGTCGTTGGGGCGTGCGCGTGAAATGATTTTAATACCTCTTGACAGCAGTTCCTCCTCTCTGCCCTCATCGAGCATCTGTGAGAATTCGGGACCGGTGATGGTGTGGTTCTCCTCGCCCTCTTCCAGAATGCCTATTTGTCGTCCAATCTCGTTTGCAGTTCCGGGGGTATCGCCTGTAACTATGATTACGCGTACGCCGGCATCCTCCCTGCATACTCTTATTGCCTCCTTCACATCTTTTCGTATGGGGTCGGCTATGCCTACAATTCCCAGGAATATGGTCTCCCGAACCTCGTTGCCGTCAATCTGCTGATAGGCAAAGGCTAGTGTACGCATTGCCTTGTTCTGGTACTCCTGTAGCTTCTGCAGTATATGCTCCTCGCTCACTCCGCCGGCTATGGAACTGCACATTGACAATACAATCTCAGGCGCTCCTTTAATGTAACGTATTGCTGTATTCGCATCGTTGATGGTTGCCGTTGTCTCCATATATTTGATGTCGGTGGAGAAGGGTACCTGCTTTATGATGCTTGCATTGTTGCGGTAGGCCTCGTATTCGATGCCGCTCTTGTATACCCACTTGAGCAATGCTCCCTCGGTAGGATTGCCTATTATTGAAACTTTACCGTCATTGTCCTTATACACCTCGGCGGTTGAGTTTATAGCGATATTCTCCCTTACTATCTCATACTCCCTTACTCCACCGTAGAAATCGGTCTCCAGCACTGTCATCTGGTTCTTTGTGAGTGTACCGGTCTTGTCGGTGCATATTACGGTGGTTGCGCCCATTGTTTCGCAAGCGTGGAGCTTACGTACCAGGTTGTTCTCCTTCAGCATCTTGCGCATACTGATGGCAAGGCTCACCGTTACGCTCATAGGCAGTCCCTCGGGCACGGCCACTACGATAAGTGTGACTGCTATCATTATTGAACTCAACGTGTAGTCGAGAATTTCTATGAGGGAGTGGTTGCCTCCTGCTTCCCCGTCGAGGAAGAAGAAATATATCATTCTGCCTACTACGATGAGCGCAGCAAGGATAAAGCTTGTTATTGAAATCCATTTGCTGAGTTGCGAGAGCTGCGAGTTGAGCGGTGTCTCCACATCGCTTCCTTCGCGGGATGTGGCTACGCCTTTACCCTCCTCGGTGTCTATGCCTATGTGGGTGGCCTTATAAATGGCTGAACCCTCTATGATTGTTGAGCCTCGTAGCAGGAAATTGGACGGATATGTTGCCTCGTGGTCGAATCCCTCGGCTTCTGTTGTCTTGCAGGCATACGGCTCGCCTGTGAAGTTCGATTCGTCCACACGTAGCGATGTAGCCTCAAGGAGTATGCCGTCGGCAGGAACTTCGTCTCCGCTTTCCAGCTTGATGATGTCGCCGATGACCTCCTCTTCGCTTATCCGTTTGCAAACTACATCGTGCTTCTTGATAATCATCAGCACAGGCTTGCCGTTGGCCTTCTTCTTACGGTAGACTTTTACGGGACGGCGGTCCTTTACTTTGTTGAGTGTCTCGAACTCCTTGGCAGCCTTTACTTCGAAGATGAAGCCTACGCCTGTAGCAAGCATAAGGGCTATGAATATTCCTATAGGCTCAAACAGCAACGAGAAATCCTTTCCTAAATAGAATACTTCGTATATCGACAGCAGTATCGACAGTGAAAATACTATAAGAAGGACTATTATTATGGGGTCCTTGAACTTCTCTATATAGAGTTTCCATAATGGCTCTTTTTGGGGCGGAGGAATAATGTTCCTTCCAATTCCCTCCCTTACTGTCTCGGAGTCATTTATCAGACATTGGGATAGGTCTATTTTTTTTTTCTTGTGCATTTTTATACAAATGATATGGTTAAGTCCTGCAAAAATATTTACAGATGTACGATTTTACTAAAAATTACAACGTTGTATTGTCCCTGATTTCAACAAATTTTTCGTTTGCATATATCCTATAAAGCGATACATTGCCTTGCTTGTCGTGCTTGGGGATAAAAATCTCGATATTTGAGATGCTCTGTATCGCTCTTATGCGGTTCCTTATATGATGTACCTGTGTGCGGTCCTTATATTCGCTTGCCGTGTTTGCCTTGCCTTTCTTGCGGTATATATGGTTGTATTCGTCGAGCAGTAGTCTCTTTTCGGCCGACGGTATGTGCTCTCTCCAGTCGAGACCGTCGCTGCTCAAGGATTTCTTCACTATCAGATAGTACAGGGCTGTCTCTTGTGGATTCAGCTTTAATACTATACGCTCCTTGCCGTCGTTTGTCGCCTCGAAATATACATCTACTTGGTTTTCATTTATCTCAAATATAAGGCGGAATTCCTTCTGCTCGCGTTCAAATGCTATCAGATTGAATAGCGTACGATGAAATCCTGTGTATATGAACTTGTTGGTTGTTGGCCTGTTGCCGGCTTTTGTGGGGTTGCTGAGATATGCGCTGTATTCCCCGGTAAGTGTCTCTATGTGTCCAACTATGTCGTCATTCAGTTCCAATTGCAGGAAATGGCTGAAGGAAATGACTTCGGTCGCGTCGTAGTTGTATCCATTTATGATGTCCGAGTCGTTTATTTTTATCAGGAGTGACGGTTTGCAGTTTATCAGTTCTATTCCTAATTTCTTGTACAACAGGTCGCGGCTGAATTTTGCGGTCGTAATTTCGCGCAGGTTGTTGCTGATGGCCGATATGCGTTCTTGCTGTAATGAAGGTAGCATATATTTGATGACCTTTTCGAGATATTCCCTCTCCATTCTCCTGAAGTCTTTTACAAGATGGGGAATGTAGACAAAGTCGAAGCCCGCATCAATTAACCTGTCGCTTATCTGCTGTATCTCCTTTTCGATAAGCTTGCCAGCCTCACTCTCTTCGTCTTCGACATATATTATTTTATGGTTTTCTATCTCTATGTCGGGCTTGGGTATCGAGTGTATCTTTGCGTTGTGCATAAGCACCTGCTCTACAGCAAAAATAAGTATGGCTTCAAGGGGAACGCACACACCGTCGGACATTGAGAGTCTTTTCAGTGTATCAACTATTGTCGTGCGGCTCTCAATGTCAAGGGACTGTAGCGTTGATAGAGCTTTAGCAAAATCGGTCTTTTTAGCTTCTATCAGCATCGTTTCGGTAATCGAGAGCTGCTCTTTCGATATTATGTTCTCAAAAAAGGACATCTCTTCGGGCTCAACGACAAAGTCGGCCTCGATAAGGTCGGTTATTATGCGGGTAAAGGCTATTTTATGCTCTCGTTCAAGTCTTGTCATATTTTTTATGCAACCTGTCGGCGAAGATTAGAATAACTGCAAAGCTAATCTTTTTATATGAAATATCGGTTTTTAAATTGAATAGTTTGGCTTTTATCCCGAAATCTATCTTCTGTTAACGCTTTTTTTGCCTATATTTAATTTATAAAGATAGAAACATCGGCAATTTCTGTCATTGAATGTTTGCCTGTGATATATTTTGTGTAATATTGCACTCCATATTCAGGGTACCGTTGTTCGCCCCTGTGTTATATGATATTTTTAGTGATAATTCCATATCCCGTCTGTCGAATGAAAAAGATTATTGCATTTATTGTCGCGACGCTTATGTTGCCTCTCTGTGCCGTTGCGCAGAGCAGGAAGGCTGTCGATGTCTCTACCGATATACTGATGTTCCTGCCTTCGGCGGCGGGTGGAATAAACTCGCTTGTCAAGGGCGATTACAAAGGCATAGTGCAGCACCTTGAGGCAGGAGTTGCAACGGTGGCTACAACCTATCTGCTCAAATATACTGTGAATAAACGTCGTCCCGACGGTAGCGACAACCGCTCTTTTCCGTCGAACCACGCAGGCATTGCCTTTGTAGGTGCATCGTTCCTGCAACAGCGCTACGGATGGAAGTGTGGTGCTCCTGCTTATGCTGTTGCTGCATATGTGGGATGGGGACGCATATATAGCGAGAAACACGATTTCTGGGATGTTCTTGCGGGGGCTGCCATAGGAGTGGCAAGCGGTGTGCTGTTCACATCGCCCTATGCGCGTGAGCACAATATCTCACTGGCTCCAATCGCATTGCCCGACGGCGCTTGTGGTGTGCATTTTTCGATGAGGCTGTAAAAAGCTTGTTGTCTATTATGTTGTTTACAACGATATTTTGTTAACTTTGCAATTGTTCTTATAAATATAATATTAGAGCTATGATAAAATCAGAATGGATTGAGAAGGGTTATGTCGACGAACCTATCCCCGAGGGTATTGACCTTAGAAGCGAGATACGCCGATTGTGCAAGGAGAAGAACGCTGTTATAATGGGACACTATTATACCCGTTCCGAGATTCAGGATGTTGCCGACTTTGTAGGTGACAGCCTTGCGCTTGCACAGCAGGCTGCAAAGACCACGGCCGACATTATTGTTATGTGCGGAGTGCACTTTATGGCCGAGACTAACAAGATTCTTTGTCCCGATAAACTTGTGCTTTTGCCCGACCTCAGCGCCGGTTGTTCGCTTGCTGACAGTTGTCCTGCCGATGAACTTGCAAAGTTCAAGGAGGAGCATCCCGGATATAAGGTGCTGGCCTATGTCAATACATCGGCTGCAGTAAAGGCACACACCGATATTGTGGTCACATCGTCCAATGCAAAGGAGATTGTCGATTCACTTCCCCAGGACGAAAAGATAATCTTCGCCCCCGACAAGAATCTTGGAGGATACCTCAATTCCGTTACAGGGCGCAATATGCTACTGTGGAACGGTGGCTGTCACGTACACGAGCAGTTCTCTGTAGAGAAGATTGTTGAACTCAAGGCGCAGTACCCGCAGGCAAAGGTTCTTGCCCACCCCGAGTGCAAGAGTGCAGTCCTTGCCCTTGCCGACTATGTGGGTTCCACAGCGGCAATCCTTTCATATGCAAAGAGTGAGGAGTGCGACACGTTTATCGTGGCGACAGAGAGCGGTATACTGCACGAGATGCAAAAGTGCTGTCCCAAAAAGACATTCATTCCTGTGCCCCCTATGGGCGGCACCTGCGCTTGCAACGAGTGCGGTTATATGCGACTCAACACTCTTGAGAAACTTTACAACTGCCTTAAGTATGAGTGGCCTTTTGTTGAACTCGACGGACAGTTGCGCGAGCGTGCAAAACTCCCCATCGAAAGAATGCTCGAGATTTCGGCAAATATCAAGAAGTAAGAACCTGTTACCGAAGAAAAGTTCTTGCA
>JAFYSC010000162.1 GCA_017546635.1 Bacteroidaceae bacterium
AAAAATTATGCTTCCTGCCGATGCACGGTCAACTACCATAGAGTAGCCCTTACTCTCGCTTATCTCCTTTACGGCATTGTATATTTCGTCCTGTATCGGCGCCATAAGGCTCTCGCGTTTCTTGTACAGCTCACCGTCGGGACCGAAATACTGACGTTTGAGGTCGCTTGCCTTCTTCTCGACGTCGAGTATCTCCTTCTCGCGCAGTGCACGCTGTTCGTCGCTCAGGAACATCGACTCGCCCTGATATTTCTTGTACAGTTCCTGTGCCTGCTGCACAAGCTGCTCAACCTCGGCCTGCCAACGGCGCGACTGCTGGTCGAGCTGTTCATTGGCACGCTCGTATGCGGGTATGTTCTTCAGTATATACTCCATATCTACAAGTGCATACTTCTGCGCCTGTACTCCCACTGCCGCTACAAGGGCAAAGAGTGTTGTCAATAAGAATTTCTTCATAATCTGTTCTGTTTGCGTGACAGGCATCCTGTCACTGATTATACATTAGAATTCCTGTCCCAGGATAAAGTGGAACTGGCTTCCGCTATACTTGGACGAGCCGAATACATTGTCGAATCCGTAGGCCCAATCGACACCGATGAGACCAATCATCTGCAGGAAGATACGTACACCTACACCGGCGCTACGTTTGAGGTCGAAGAGGTTGAACTTGCTTGCGTCGGTCCAGGAATTACCGCCCTCGACAAATGCAAGACCATAGATATTTGTCGATGTCTGCAACATAAAGGGGAAACGCAACTCAAGACCCAGGCGCGTATATGCATAGCCCTCGTAACCATAGGGTGTGAGACTACCGTTGTCGTATCCGCGCAGGGCAACCATATCGGTAGCGTAGTTGTAAGAGTATCCGCTCATACCGTCACCACCCATATAGAATGTCTCAAAGGGCGACTTCTTGTTCTTGTCGTAGCTGCCCAGGATACCGAAGTCGGCACGAGTCATAAGCACAAGGTTGTAGACACCGCCCGTAAGCGAGGTATATGTCTTGCTCTTGAACTTAATCTTATAGTACTCTATCCATTTGTGCTTGTCGCGAAGCTCGTCCTTGTAGCTCGGGCTCTTGGTATTCTTTGCCAAGTTCGCATAATCCTTTCCGTCGAATTTCGAGTAGGGAGGAGTGAATGCCGCAGTAAGCGAGAACTCCGAACCGCTACGCGGGAAGAAGGGATTGTCGACCGAATTGCGTGAGAGCGTGAGCGCAAGGTTGATGTTGTTACAGTGTCCGTCGGTTATGAGGAAGTACTGCCAATCCTTGAGCGAGTAGAGCTGGTAGTTCAGCTCGGCCGAGAAACGGAAGTAGTCATCGGGCCAACGGAGACGCTTACCCCATCCAACCGACACACCATACATCTTTATATATTTGTCGGGGTCGTAGTACGACGACATATTGTTGTATCCGTAGCCATAGTTGTTGTAGTTGCCATAGCCATAGAGATAGTTATAGTAGTTGTTGTAGTATGCCGAGTTATAGTAGCTGCTCGCAACATCTGTCTGTACCGACATAAATGCCGATACCGAGAATGAATTGGGGCGCTTGCGTCCGAACCAGGGGTCGAAGAAAGAGACACTGTAGGCCTGGTAGTACTGTCCGTTCGACTGCGCACTGATGGTAAGCGTCTGTCCGTCGCCCTGAGGTATAATTCCTCGACGGTTGCGACCTTTGCCAAAGAGGTTGCGCATTGAGAAGTTGGTGAATTTGAGCGAAAGCTTGCCAATTACACCTGTCTGTCCCCAACCGGCAGATACCTCAATCTGGTCGCTGCTCTTGGAGATGAGCTGCCAATCGATGTCCACAGTACCCGTATGTCCGTTGGGAACGATATTGGGATTTATCTTCTCGGCGTCGAAATGACCCATATTGGCAATCTCCTGATAAGAACGCTTGACATCGGTCATTGAGAAGAGGCTACCGGGAAGCGTACGGAGCTCACGGCGCACAACCTCCTCGTAGAGTCGGTCGTTACCGCTTATGGCCACCTTGTTTATCGTAGCCTGCGTGCCTTCGTGCAGACGTATTTCGAGGTCGACTGAATCGTTGTCGACACTAATCTCAATGGGATTGAGCCGCAAGAACACATAACCGTTGTCGAAGTAGGTGCTCTTCACCGATGTATCGTCGGTATTCAGACGCTCCTCGAGGTGTTTCTGGTTATATACGTCACCGGCCTTCATTCCCAGCAGATAGTTCAGCTGGTCGGTAGAATAGATGCTGTTACCCACCCACTTTATGCTGCTCAGGTGATATTTGTTGCCCTCGTCCATTGTCAAATATATATCGACACTGCTGTCGTCATAGGGGACTACGCTGTCGGCCACAATGATGGCATCGCGGTAACCGTGCTCATTGTACAATGATATGATATTGTCCTTATCCTCGCTGTAACGTTCCTCGGTAAACTTCTTGGAACGCAGCAAGGTGTGCAGCATATTGTTGAAGGTTGTCTTTTCGCGTATCTTCTTCATTGCATAACGCACCTTCTTCTCGGGCATCTTCTCGGCTCCCGATATATATATCCTATGTACCTTTATCTTGTCTTTCTTGTCAACCTGAATATCGACAATCACCTGATTCTCGGCTGTCACATCGGGGCGCTGCAAAATCGTAACCTCTACATTCTTGTATCCCTTTGCCGAGAAGTAACGCTCTACGATGCGCTTTGCACGGTTTACCATATCGGGGGTAATCTGATTGCCCTTTATAAGGCCAATCTGCGCCTCAAGATCCTCACGCTCGCTCTTCTTCATTCCTTTGAGCTTTATCTGCGAGACACGGGGGCTCTGTACAAGGTGTATTCCAAGATATATCTTTGAGCCTATGATACTGTCGGCAGTAATGCTCACATCGGAGAAGAGTCCGAACTTCCAATAGCGCTTTATGGCCGATGTTACATCCTCGCCCGGCACAACAATCTCGTCGCCCACGGAGAGACCCGAAATACCTATTATAACATTAGGTTCGTGGTTGTCTACTCCTGTCAGGCTTATTCCGCCAATCTCATACTTGCGCGGAGCACCCGAATAGAGGATTGTAGGGTTCACCACCTTCACCTGCGCCAACGCGTCGGCCGCGCAGAGTGTGAACAGCAGCACCGCTGTGAAAAACCTCAATAGTGACTTATATCTCATTTTTTGCTGTTTTATCTGTGAAATATCTGTAAATCAATCTTATTTGTTCTCGCCCTCGACCTGCTCACCTGTCTTTCCGTAGCGTCTCTGACGCTGCTGGTAATCGTATACAGCCTTGCACAGTTCGTTGTTGTCAAAATCGGGCCACAGGACATCGGTAAAATAGAATTCCGAGTAGGCACACTGCCACAAGAGGAAGTTGCTCAACCGCTGCTCCTTTCCCGTGCGTATGAGGAGGTCGGGGTCGGGCATAAAGTTCGTAGCCATTGCCCCGTCAATCATCTTGTCGTCTATTGCGTCGAGTTCAATCTCGCCCTCTACCGCACGACGCGCAATGCTGCGTACCGCCTCGGTTATCTCCCACTTCGACGAGTAACTCAACGCAAGCACCATTGTGATTGCATTGTTCACCGATGTACGCTGCTCGCAGGCACGCAGACGCTCCAGCACATTTGCAGGCAGTTTCTCAAGATCGCCCACCACGCGGAAGGCAACATTGTTCTTCATAAAAATCTCCTCTTCGATACTCTCGAAAAGCAGCACCATAAGAGCGGCAACCTCGGCTTGCGGGCGTTTCCAGTTCTCGGTAGAGAAGGTGTACAGTGTAAGGTAACGTACACCGAGCTTAAGGGCATTCTCCACAAGGTTGCGCACTGTGGCAGCTCCAGCCTGATGTCCTTCGCTACGGTCGAGTCCACGTTGTTTTGCCCAACGGCCGTTGCCATCCATTATTATGGCTATATGTTGAGGAACATTGTTCCTGTCTATCATTCCAATGTATTCCATAGTCGTATCAGTTATTGCATTCTCTGTATTTTGGAGAGAGGTCGTATGTTAATGATATTGATAGAAAAGCATAGCTGTCCTTGTTCTTTATCCCGTCGCTCTTTATACCGAACGGGTCGTCGAGTATGGGCGCCGATGCTTTTGTTACGTCGAGTTTGTCGCTCATCGTGAAGCGGAAGGAAAGTTCGCAACCGACATTCAAACGGTGGGCAAGTTTATATTTCACTCCCAATCCTATTGGGATTACCGGTGTAAACACATTGTCAAGAGGTTCAGGGGCAAATGTAAAGCCCATTCCCGCAAATAAATAAGGAGCAAGCCTGTGCGTACGCTTGTAGCCTGTACCCTCGCCGTAAGCAAAGAAGTTGTACTCGAACTGTGCGCCCAAGTCGTAGAGAGTACGCGAGAAGCCGGTCTCTCCTCCAGGAAAACGGTTCTCGGAATCGGCAGTGCTGCCCGAGATACGGGCAACAGCAAGGCTTGTCTTTACCGCCATACGGGGGTTGAGGTTGTAGCGCCATACAGCTCCACCCATAAGATTCATATTCTTGAAGAGGCCCGAGTAATTCGCATCGCCAAAATAGAAACTGCCGCCCGTCATACCTCCAGCCTCGTAGCGGTACTCGAGTTCCTCGGCAAAAAGAGGGGTTGCCGGGCACAGCAATATGCCCAACAGCAATGCAACCATTCTACCGATTCTTTTCATAATCCCAAGTACGCTTTTATTTGTGTGTCAATCAAAACAACAGACGGTTGATACCTCCGCGCCAGCAGGGAACGGTGTCACCCGATACAATCCAGATGCGGTTATTGCCGTCTACCGCTGTTGCAAACGGTGCCGTACTGCCAGCAAGTTCCTGGGGCAACTGCACGCGTATACCCGCCGACTCCTGCCAGGTGAGTCCATTGTCACCCGAGATATAAAGATGCTCAAATGCCTTCACCTCGCTTCCGGCCATAGTACCTGCACCGCCAAACGCGAACAAACGGCCATCGTAGCGCATTACGTTCAGCGGCTTGATAGCGGGACAGTCGAACGAGCCGTCGCCCAAGTGTTCATACTGCACCCACTTCTCTTCGGTTGAGAGCTTGCCCCACATTGTGGGAGCAACAGCATCGTCCGAAGAGTAGCCGATAAGCAAGTATCGTGTGATAAAGGGATTTGTTGCAAGAGGATAGCAGTTGGCCGAGACATTGCGCGTGGGGAATCCCGCAGGAAGAGCCTCAACAGCGGTAAAATTCTCTCCATCGGCCGACCAGGCGATATTGCCGTCTACCACAGCCCACATCCTATTGTCATCGGCAGATGCAGCAAGCAACACCGACACATTGTCGCACTGCCTGTTCCACTCTGTTCCATTTGCCGAAGAGAAGAGTATACCATCGGCCGTAGCATAGAGCATACCGTTATACGAGAGCATAGCATCTACATCGGCAGCAAGCGGCAATGCCGACACCTCTACAGGCTCGCTCCACTCCACTCTATTGCCAATCTCTGTCTCGCACACGAGCAATGTACCCTGCGCATCTGTACCGAAGAGCATCATCTTGCCATTGTGCACAATGAGACGCGAGGGCTTTTCTATGGGAGAGAGCTGCAACTGTTCCCACTGCAGTTTTTTGGGATCGAGCTTGTGTACATTCACCGATACGGTATATTCCTGTGCATAAAGGCCGCCTGTAGCCGCCACGAGCAGCCGGCGTGCCGATGAGAAGTCGAGCGTATCACTCGACGAGATAAGGTCGTACACATTTGTACTGTCGTTGTAGAGATAGGCCACACCATCGCTTGTCACGCTTATAGTCAGTTTCGAAGGGTCGGCACCATAGGGCAACGAATCGGGGTTATACACCGTCCTTGCCTTTTGGTCAATGACAAAGGGGTAGTCAACACCGTCGGCGTAGCTTATGAGCGTAGTATCACTGCCGTCAGACAGCTTTGTATTCGAATATACAATAACGCTGTCGACCTTGAACGAGCGCAGGGCGGTATAGTAGCTGATTGTGAACTCTTCTTTGCCGTCCTCCATACAGGCACCGAACAGGAAAGCAGCGCATAATAACAGATATGTTGCTAAATTTTTCTTCATAGAAAAGTGTTGTTTTTGCATTTCAATCGGCAAAATTAGCAACAAAATTTGTTATACGGAGATATTTCGCGCGTTATTTATAATAATTTAGACTTTTTTATCGCTTGAAGGCGACCATTATGCATAAAAAGATAATATTTCGTTGCCAAAAAGTTTCTCGGTGCTGCATCGCACACCCTTAGGAAGAACAGGTGCTGCAACACCATTGCCAATGGCAAGCAAGGGGTTACGCTCAACCCTCGCCGTGTCCCACAGGCCCGCATCGATAAAGCTCTGCAACAGCGCAGCGCCACCCTCAACAATGAGGCTATTCACTTTGAGGGAGGCAAGATGCTGAATAATCTGCTCAAGAATACCACCCTCGGTAAGCGCCACCTGTTCAACATTTTTACCAAATTCACCATCTTTTACATTGTACGTATATACGACCGTACGTGCCTCATCGTTGAAGAGACGTAGCGACGCCGGGAGAGTATTCTCCTTGTCAATGACCAGGCGCAGGGGGTTGCGTCCCGCCCAACGGCGCACAGTGAGCGACGGGTTGTCGAGCAGCGCCGTGCGCGTACCCACAAGAATGGCATCGCACTGCGCGCGCAGCTTATGCACGGCAACCATTGAGCCGGGGGTAGAAATTGCAAGCGCTGCTCCATCGTCTATGCTGCTGCGGCGACGGTCGATAAAGCCGTCGGCTGTCTCGGCCCATTTGAGGGTTATACATGGACGATTAAGACGGTGCAGTGTAAAAAAGCCACTATTGAGCCTTTGCGCCTCATCGCTCAGAAGCCCAGTAACAACCTCAATACCCGCACGTTGCATACGGGCAATACCCTCGCCGTTTACCTGGGCATTAAAATCGGTGGTGGCAATTACCACGCGCTTCATTCCGCAGGAGATTATAAGGTCGCAGCAGGGTGGAGTCTTTCCGTGGTGCGAGCAAGGCTCAAGAGAGACATAAATGGTAGAACGCTGCAACAATTCCCTGTCGCACTCCTTTACCGAGCGCACGGCATTCACCTCGGCGTGCGGCTCGCCCGCACGTATATGATACCCCTCGCCTATTATCCGTCCGTCGCACACAATTACCGCGCCCACCATAGGATTGGGCGAGGTGCTTCCACTGCCGCAGCGTGCGAGCTGCAAGCATCGTTGCATATAGTATATGTCAGCTTCAGAAAATTTCTTCATTGTAAATTTATTTTACTCACATTCTTTGAATACGATATATGTTTGCTCGACAACCAGCCGCCCAAGAACATATATCTGTCTACAAATTTAATATAAATATTTGAACAAAAAGGAGTAAGGCGTTCCTATTTCTAAACACACTCTTGAGATACTTCCGGCGCTACACCCTGCGAGGTGGCAAGGTGCGCATTCATTTTTTACTCCTCCGCCCTGCGGGCACCTCCTCTATTATTATGGTTTTTGCAAGCAAATTAAGAGAAAATAGGTTTATAAAATTCGTTTCTTTTGATGACCGCAAACATCCTTGCCACAATTTTGGCTCTTAATGCATTAATGACGGTCATCTTGTTCTTT